>MWBF01000007.1 GCA_002068935.1 Chloroflexi bacterium ADurb.Bin325 | reverse complement strand
CCTTCGCCGCGCTGCTGATGGCCGGCCTGGACGGCATCCAGAACCGCATCGACCCCGGCGAGCCGATGGACAAGGATCTCTACGGCCTGCCGCCGGAGGAGGCCAGGCTCGTCAAGCAGGTGCCGGGCTCGCTGGACGCGGTCTTGCAGGCGCTGGAGGCGGATCACGGGTTCCTGCTCAAGGGCGACGTGTTCACCACGGACATGCTCCGCACCTATATCGCGTACAAGCGCGAGACCGAGGTCGACCCGATCCGCATGCGCCCCCACCCGCACGAGTTCACGCTCTATTTCGACGCCTGAGCCTGGCCGACAGGCCGGAGAGCTGACGGCCACCCGAGCCTCGATAGGTGGGCCGATCGATCGAACGGGAGAGAAACATGGGTGACTTTATCCTGCGTGCGCTGACCAAGGACGCCGGGGTGCGCGCGCTGGCGTGTGTGACGACCGGGCTGGCGCAGGAGGCGGCGCGGCGCCATGCCGCATATCCGATCGCCGCGGCCGCGCTGGCGCACGGCCTGACCGCGGGCGTGCTCCTGGGCGCGCTGCTCAAGGTGCAGGAGCGCATCGCGCTCAAGATCGAGGGAGACGGCCGGCTGCGCAAGATGGTCATCGAGGCGGACGCCTACGGCCGCGTGCGCGGCTACGTGGCCGTGCCCGATGCCGTGTCGGGCGATGACCTGGGCGCGGAGGCGGTCGGCGAGGCGTTCGGCGGCGAGGGCGTCCTGACCGTGGTGAAGGATCTGCGGCTCAAGGACCTCTACCGCAGCGTCGTCGCGCTCGACACCGGGCAGCTTGCGCCGGAGCTGGAGCACTACCTCAACGCCTCCGAGCAGATCCCGTCGCTGGTGAGGATCGGCGTCCGCATGGACGAGGCCGGCGCTGTTGCCGCGTCCGGCGGCCTGCTCATCCAGGCCCTGCCCGGCCGCGGTCGCGAGGCGGTCGAACGGCTCGCCGTCAGCCTGGCCGACCTGCCGCCGCTGGAGACGCTGCTGGCGGACGACTTCGGCCCGCGCGAGCTGCTGGATCGTATCTTTGGCCCCGCGCAGTACGAGATCCTGGAGGAGCGCCCCGTCGAGTTCCGCTGCACTTGCAGTTGGGAGCGCTCACGGCAGGCGCTCAAGATGCTCGAGCCCGAGGACCTCCTTGCGCTGCTGGCCGAGGGCGAGGCGGTGGTGGACTGTCACTTCTGCTACGAGCGCTATCACTTCAGCGCGGAGGATCTGGAGGGCATCCTGCGCGAGCGCGAGGCAGCCGAGTGATGCGTCCGCCCGGCTGCCCGCGCGGCCCTCAGTTCGTCGCGTTCTTCACATAGCGATCGAAGAACTCCACCGACCGCTGCAACGCCAGGCCGAGGTTGTTCGACAGGTTGTGGTTATCGCCCGGATATTCGTAATACTCGACGGGCATCGCGATCCCCTCGTCCTGCGCCTGCTGATACAGGTTGCGCGAGAACGCGACCGGCACATCCGTATCCGCGGTCCCGTGGTGCAGCTGGAGCGGGCCGGACAGATCCGCCAGATAATCCGCGGGCGAGATCGACGCCCAGAACGCGGGGTTCTGCTCCGGCGTGCCGTATATCTCGGTCAGCTCCTCCCGCCAGCGCCGCTGTCGATTCGGGATGTCGGGCGGCGGGACGCTGCCCGGCTGTCGCCAGTTGCGGATCATGTCCGGATAGGACGCGATCACCCCGGCCCAGATGACGCCCGCCTTGATATCACGGCTGGTCACCATCGCGCGCAGCGTGATGTGGCCGCCCATCGAGTGGCCCCACATGCCGATGCGGTCGGGGTCCGCGTCGGCATAGCGCTTCATCGAACTGACCGCGTTCAACACATCGATCGTGTAGGCCGGCGAACCGTAGCCGCCCTCCGGCTCGCCCTCTGAGCTGCCGTGCCCGCGGTAGTCGGGCCGGAAGACGATGTACCCGCTGCGCGCAAACGCGTCTACGTACGCGACATAGCGTTCCGTCGTCCGATACTGCGCGGGCGGGATATAGCCGTGGTTGAAGATGATCACGGGCCAGCCGGTCGCGGGCTTCTCGCCGTTCGGCCCGTTCTCGTTGGGGATCGTCAGCAGCGCATAGATCTTCAGCCCCTCGGAGCGATACGACGCCAGATAACGCTGATAGTTTACGCCGGGCTGGAGCAACTGCTCGATCTGGATGTCGCTGCCGGGGTATTGGCCCTGGCGCATGGCCTCGATCATCAGCGGATGCAGCGGCGTCGGCGTGGGGCTGGGGGTCGCGCTGGGCGTGGGCGACAAGGTCGGCGACGCGGTCGGCGATGCCGTCGGCGACGCGGTCTGCGTCGGCTCAGGCGTGGCGGTGGCCGTCGGCGACGCGGTCAGGGTGGGCGGCTGCAACGTGGCCGTGGCCGCGGGGGTGATGCTGGCAGCCGCGATGGCTATCCCCGCGGCCGCTGGCCGCGCCTTTGCGATGCCCACCGCGCATGCCGCGGCCAGCGCCGCGACCAGAACCAAAACAACCAATATCGCTAAACGTTTCATCATCCAGTCCATCCTCGTAAATCGGTACGGGCGATTTTACATGATCGCGGCGCGTCCGGCTGTGCCCGCGCTTCCCGATATCGGGATCGGCGGCCGACAGGGCCGCGCGCCGTGCCCGCCGGGTTAGACATCTGCCCTGCCCTCATGTAAAATGCGCCGTGATCCCCATCAGCGGCAGCGCTTGGGCTGCCCGTTCGCACTGGAGGAAACAAGAGCCATGAAGATCACCATCGAACCGCTGGCCGCCGAACAGATAAAAGCGGCGCCCAGGGAGTTCTCTTTCGGCAAGACGTTCAGCAACCGGATGTTCAGCCAGCGCTACACGCCGGCCCTGGGCTGGCACGATGCGGTCATCGGCCCGTACCGGCCCTTCAGCATGGACCCCGCGGCCGCGGTGCTGCACTATGCGCAGGAGATCTTCGAGGGCCTGAAGGCGTACCGCCGGCCCGACGGCCACATCAACCTGTTTCGCGCCTGGGATAACGCGCTCCGCTTCAACCGCTCCGCCGAGCGGATGGCGATGGCGCAGGTGGACCCCGAGGATCACTTCGAGGCGATCGCCGAGCTGGTGCGGCTGGAGCACGAGTGGGTGCCGGCCGAGGACGGCGCGTCGCTCTACATCCGGCCCACGCTCATCGCGGCGGATGTCGGGCTGGGCGTCCACGCCAGCCACGACTACATCCACTACATCATCACCGGTCCGGTCGGGCCTTACTTTGCAACCGGGTTCAACCCGGTGGCGGTGTATGTGTCGCGCGAGCACGTGCGCGCGGTGCGCGGCGGCACGGGCGCGGTCAAGACGGGCGGCAATTATGCGGCGAGCCTGTACGTGGCGGAGCGGGTCGCGGCCCAGGGCTATCAGCAGGTGCTCTGGCTGGACGCGATCGAGCATCGTTATGTCGAGGAAGTCGGCGCGATGAACATCGCGTTCGTCTATGAGGGCAGCCATATCAGCACGCCCGCGCTGTCGGGCAGCATCCTGGCCGGCATCACGCGCGATTCGGTCATCCGCATGGCGCCCGACCTGGGCTACACGATCAGCGAGGATCGCATCGACATCGGCCAGGCGTGGGACGATATCCGCGCCGGCCGCATCACCGAGATGTTCGGCATGGGCACCGCCGCGGTCATCGCGCCGGTCAACAGGCTCGGCGACGGCCGCGACACCATCGCCATCGGCAGCGGCGAGGCCGGGCCGGTCGCGCGCCGCCTGTATCAGACGCTCACCGACATTCAGTACGGCCGCGCCGCCGACCCTTACGGCTGGACGCATACGATCAAGGTTCCGAAGGCCTGAGATTTGGCCGGGAAACGAATGCATATCACACAAACTTCTGTCAGACGGACGATCCTGTTCCTCCTGCTGCTGGCCCTGCTGGCCGGCTGCGGGCCGCGCGGCCGGCAGCCGCAGCCCACGATCACGCCCATCGTCGTGGCCGCCGCGACCGACGAGCCCACGGCGACCGCGACGCACGAGCCCACGGCCGTGCCCGCGACCGCGACGGCGAGCGCGACCGCCACGCACACCCCGACCGCCACTGCAACGGCCACCGTGACCCTCACGCCGACGGTCGAGGTGACCGGCACCGCGACCGCGACGCCGACCTTCGACCCGTCGGCCCCGCTGCGGCTGGAGCAGACGCAGAACTTCCTCGTCCTCGGCGCGGACGTGCGGCCGGGGCCGTGGATGATGCACACGGATTCGATCATGCTCGTCGCCATCGACAAGGCCGCGGGCCAGGTCGGCGTGTTGAGCATCCCGCGCGACCTGTGGGTGGAGATCCCGAACTGGGGCGCGGACCGGCTGAACTCGGCCTATTTCCTGGGCAGCTACACCGACTATCCGGGCGGCAGCCCGGCGCTGGCGAAGCGCGTGGTCGAGGAGACGCTGGGCGTGCCGGTGCATCACGTCGTGCTCATCAAGATGGACGGGCTGGCGCAACTGGTGGATGCGCTCGACGGGGTGACGGTGCACCTGGACTGCCCGCTCTACGAGCAGACGCCCGACCCCAAAGACCCTAACCGGCTGATCAACTGGACGCTGCCCGCGGGCGATGTCCAGCTCGACGGCGCGACCGCGCGCAAGTTCGCCACCTACCGCTATATCACGACGGACTTCGGCCGCGCCCAACGGCAGCAGCAGCTCATCTGGGCCATCCGCGACCGGGCGAGCAGCCTGAGCATCCTGCCGCGCATCCCCGAGCTGTGGACTGCGCTCTCCGGCACATTCGAGACCGACCTGAGCCTGCTGGACGTGGTCGGGCTGGCCCGGCTGGGGCTGGGGCTGAAGGCGGAGGATGTCCACGGCGCGGCGCTCGACCGGGATGTGGTCGAGCCGTTCGTGACCAAGGGCGGCGCGTCCGTGCTGCGGTTCAAGGATCAGATGGCCCTGCGCAAACGGTTGAGCGAGCTGTTCGACGCGCGGCCGCTCTCCGCGCTGGGCCGCAGCGACCCGACGGCCTGCCCGCCCAAGCCGCCCGGCTTCTAGCCGACACCCCCGCGCAAGGGATGCGGTGCGCTCTCGGGGGATTCAAAAGATTTGACAGGGGCAACCGCTTATGCTAGTGTAAGGCACGTTCCTGTTACGCATAACCCTTCATCTACGCGTGCCTGCACTCGCGCTCCGGCGGACATTCCTATGTTTTGCCGGAGCCTCTCTGGCGGCGCCCGCCCCTGGCTCGCAAAGAAACGCCCAGCGTTGGCTTTCAGGAGGTGTCATAGCACAAACCCGAACTCACGCATCACCCCATTCGCGAACACGAAACATCGTCTCTGTTTCTTTTCCAAAGGAGGTCCTCGTGAAACGTCTGTATCTGCTGTTCCTGCTCCTGCTGATCCCGGTCTTCCTGCTCAGCGGCTGCTCCGGCGGAGCAGCTCCGGCCCCGGCCCCCGCCGAGCCGGCCGCGCCCGCCGCCGAAGCGCCCGCCGCCGAAGCGCCCGCCGCCGAAGCGCCGGCAGCCGAAGCGCCGGCAGCCGAAGCGCCCGCGGCTGAAGCGCCGGCAGCCGCCCCTGCCAGCGATTTCCTCGCCCCTGGCGCCTTCGTCAACGACCCAAACTCCGGCCGTGACTTCAACCTGGCCGATTTCGTGGCGGAGTATGGCCCCATCGCGCAATATAGCGAAGCCCCGATGTTGGCCGAACAGGTCGCAGCCGGCAAGCTCCCGCCCGTCGAGGAGCGCCTGCCCAAGAATCCGGTCGTCTCCATCCCGCTGATGGACATCGGCAAGTACGGTGGCGACCTTCACTGGGTCGAGTACACCATCGACTACGACCACTACCTGCGCCACCTCAACGACGTCCACCTGCTGGAGCTGGTCCCCGAGAAGGGTCTCGCGATCTACAAGTGGATGGGCGGCAAGATCATGCCCGGCGTCTTCGAGGCCTGGACGGTCAGCGACGACGCCACCAAGTTCACCTTCACCCTGCGCGAGGGCTTGAGGTGGTCGGACGGCGAGCCGGTGACCAGCGAAGACATCCGCTACACCATCGAGGATGTCCTCCTGAACACGGAGCTCACCCCCGTGGTCCCGCAGTGGCTCAACTGGGGCGGCAAGCCCACCAAGTTCGAGGTCCTGGATGATCGGAAGGTCGCGCTGACCTTCGGCGAGCCTTACGGCTTCTTCCTGCCGCAGATGGTGGGCTGGTCCTGGCCGCAGATGGTCCGGCCGGCGCACTATCTGAAGCAGTTCCACACCGCCTACACCGGCCTCGAGGAACTCGTCCCGGCCATCGAGAAGGCGGGGCTGACGAGCGAAGACTGGGCCCGCTGGTATCTGAGCATCGACACCTCCTGGACCAACGGCGAGTACTTTGGCCGCATCAAGGAGTACCGTGATGCGCCGGTGCTCCAGCCCTACGTCTGGAAGAGCGAGCCGCAGCAGGGCGACCTGCTCATGGAGCGCAACCCGTACTTCTACAAGGTCGATCCGATGGGCAACCAGTTGCCTTACATCGACACCCTCTCCCGCAGCCTGGTCGCGGACCTGCAGGCCGAAAACCTGAAGATCATCTCCGGCGAGACCGATCTCCAGTGCCAGTTCACCCGCCTCTCCGACTACCCCATGTTTGCGGAGAACGCGGACAAGGCCGGCTACGACCTGATGGCCCTGCCCGCCTGGCAGGATCAGATGTTGATCTTCCCCTTCAACATGCTGCCGAAGGACGAGAACCTGAAGAAGGCCCTCAACGACGTGCGGTTCCGCCAGGCGCTGTCGCTGGCCATCGACCGCGAGGAAGTCAAGAAGTCCATCTTCCTGGACTTCGGCACGCCCAGCGCCTTTGCGCCGGTTTCGGGCAGCCCCTGGTATAAGGACGAGTTCCGCGACGCCTACGCTCAGTTTGACGTGGACAAGGCCAACGCGCTCCTCGACGAGATGGGCCTCAAGTGGGACGCCAGCCATGAGTTCCGCATGTACGAAGACGGCTCGCGGCTGATCCTGCCCATCGACTACTACGACGTGACCCCGCCTGCTACGCCCGGCGGCGAGCTGGTTCGCGAATTCTGGAAGGTGATCGGCGTCGATACGCAGGTCAAGCAGGTCAGCGGCCAGCTCTACTGGGAGATGCAGGGCGCATCCGACAACCACGGCACGATCTGGTGGGCCAACGGCCTCTCGCCCGCGGACCAGGTCTTCGTCGGCGGCTTCCTCATGACCAGCCCCTGGTGGAGCTGGCAGAACTCCGACGGCCAGACCGGCGAGGAGCCCGCGGACCCGGCCGTCCTCAAGCTGTTCGACCTCTACAAGCAGATCCGCGCGGCCACCTCGGACGAGGAGCGGCTGCGGGTCGGCAACGAGATCTTCCAGCTCCATGCCGACAACGTGTGGGTCATCGGCACGGTTGCGGACACCCCGATTCCGTTCGTATATGATAAGAATCTGGGCAACGTCGCCATCGCCGGAGAGCGCGGCTACTACAGCATCTCCGCGATGGAGCTGGCAGAACAGTTCTACTGGAAGTAGACGCGAGTATTCGATCTGAGGGGCCATCCGAGAAACCTGCCCTGACAGCCTCCGGCGCGGCCGGAGGGCACGGTCGGAGACCGGCCAGAGCAATTCTCGGATAGGTTCTGAATCGCCGAGGAACCTTTCAAACGGCCCCTCAGATAGATACTCCGTTGACCGCGTGCCGGGCGGCGAAAAGCTGCCCGGCACCCCTCCATTGGGGGCGTCATGTTCGCATACATCGTAAGACGTTTTCTGTACATGATCGTGCTGCTCTTCCTGCTATGCGTCACGACCTTTATCATCATCCAACTGCCGCCTGGGGATTATCTCACGCAATACATCCATAGCCTGGAACAAAGCGGCAAGAAGGTCGATGCATCGGAGATCGCCTCTCTTAAGCGGCAATACGGGCTCGACCAACCCATGTACGTGCAATTCCTCCGCTGGTTCACGGGCATGTTCCAGGGGCGCTTCGGGACCTCGCTCCAATGGAAGCGGCCCGTGGTGGAGATCATCGGCGACCGGCTTTATCTGACGATGCTCCTCAACATTTTTTCTTTGGGATTCACCTACATCATCGCGATCGCCATCGGCATCTATTCGGCGACGCACCAGTATTCGGTGGGGGACTACGCCTTCACCACATTAGGATTTATCGGGCTGGCAACGCCCGGCTTCCTGCTGGCGCTCGTCGTCATGGTCTTCTTCAACCAGGTCTTCGGCCTCAGCGTAGGGGGCCTCTTCTCGCAAAAGTATGCGATGGAGCCGTGGAGCCAGGCGAAGGTCATCGATCTGCTCAAACATATGATCGTGCCGATCGTCATCATCGCCTTCGGCCAGACCGCCGGGCTGATCCGCGTCGTGCGCGGCACGCTGCTGGACGAGCTGCGCAAGCAATATGTCATCACCGCGCGCACGAAGGGCCTGCCGAAACAGAAGGTCCTGTTCAAATATCCGGTGCGCGTCGCGTTGAACCCCGTCATCAGCACCGTCGGCTGGATCCTGCCCGCCCTGGTCTCCGGCGGCACTATCGTCGAAATCGTCCTTTCGCTGCCAACGGTAGGGCCCCTGCTCTACTTCGCCCTGAGCAGCCAGGACATGTATCTGGCCGGCACCCTGGTGCTATTCCTCGGCCTGCTCACCATCATCGGCACCTTCGTCTCGGACATGCTGCTGATGATCGTGGACCCGAGAATCAGATTCGAGCGAGCGGGGTAAGTCATGACGGATACCGCACTCACCACAAACATGCCGCGACGCAAGCCGAGCGCCGAAGAGCGCTACTACATGGCCTCCCAGTGGGAGCTCATGCGTCGCAAATTCAGGAAGCACCGGCTTGCGAACGTCAGCCTGGTGGTCCTCGCCCTGCTCTATCTGGGGGCCATCTTCTGCGGCTTTATCGCGCCCTACAGCGTGGACAAGCGCGATTCCGACTATCTGTTCGCCCCCCCGCAGCGCATCACCTTCCGCGATCCCGAGGGCAATCTGGGTTGGCGGCCCTACGTCTTCGGCTTCAACCGCGAGCGCAACCCGAAGACCCTCAAGCTGGAATTGACCGTCGACGAGACGAAGATGTTTCCCGTCTACTTCTTCATGAAGGGCGAGCCTTACAGCCTCCTGGGCTTCAAGTCCGATATCCACCTCTTCGGCGTAGAAAAGCCCGGCTATTTCTATCTCATGGGGACCGACAAGCTGGGGCGCGACATCTTCTCGCGCATCTGGTACGGCGCCCGCGTATCGCTCACCATCGGCCTGATCGGCGTGACGCTGAGCTTCATCCTCGGCTGTCTCATCGGCGGCATCTCCGGCTATTACGGCGGGACGATCGACATGCTCGTCCAGCGGATCATCGAGTTCCTGATCTCGATACCGACCATCCCCCTGTGGATGGCGCTGGCCGCCGCCATCCCGCGCAACTGGCCGCAGTATCAGGTCTACTTTGCCATCACCATCATCCTCTCGCTGGTCGGCTGGTGCGGCCTGGCGCGGGTCGTCCGCGGCAAGCTGATCAGCCTGCGCGAGGAGGATTACGTCCTGGCCGCGCGGCTGTCCGGCCAGAAGGATATGAACATCATCGTGGGCCATCTGCTGCCCGCGTTCATGAGCTATCTCATCGTCAACCTGACGCTCGCCGTCCCGGGCATGATCCTGGGCGAGACCGCGCTCAGCTTCCTGGGGCTGGGCCTCCGCGCCCCGGCAGTAAGTTGGGGCGTGTTGCTCTACGAGGCGCAGCAGGTCGCGGTCGTGATGCTGTATCCGTGGCTGCTCTGGCCGGGCGCCTTTGTCATCATCACGGTGCTGGCGTTCAACTTCCTCGGCGACGGCCTGCGCGATGCGGCTGATCCGTACCGCTAGGAGTGCGATGAGATGGCAGCGGATAACACAATGAACAACACAGTCATAGAACTTAAAGACGTAGCGACCTACTTCTTCATCGACGAAGGCGTGCTGAAGGCGCTCAACGGCGTCAGCTTCAAGATCGACGCGCGGAAAACCCTGGGGGTAATCGGCGAGAGCGGCTGCGGCAAGAGCGTGACGGCCCAGTCCATCCTGCGCATCGTGCCTCCGCCCGGCAAGACGGTGGGCGGCACGATCACCTTCTGGCACAAGGACGGGCGCGCGGTCAACCTGCTCGATCTGCACCCCGACGGCGAGGAGATTCGGGCGATCCGCGGACGCGAGATCTCGATGATCTTCCAGGAACCCATGACCAGCCTGTCGCCCGTCCACACCATCGGCGACCAGATCAGCGAGGTCATCCTCCTGCACCGCACACGCAACAAGCGCGAGGCGAAGGAGATCACGCTCGATATGCTCAACAAGGTCGGCATCTCCAACGCGCCGCAGCGCTACAACGAATACCCGCACCAGTTCTCCGGCGGCATGCGCCAGCGCGCCATGATTGCGATGGCGCTCTCGTGCAACCCCACCCTGCTGATCGCGGATGAGCCCACCACCGCGCTGGATGTCACGGTCCAGGCGCAGATCCTCGACCTGATGCATTCGATGCAGGCCGAGATGGGCATGGCGATGATGTATATCACCCACGACCTGGGGGTCATCGCCGACATCGCCGACGAGGTCGCGGTCATGTATCTGGGGATGGTCGTGGAGTACGCGGACGTGCGCTCGACCTTCCGCGAGCCGCTGCACCCCTACACGCAGCTCCTGCTCAAATCGATCCCGCGGATCGGCCGCAAGGCGCGGACGCGCCTCGACGCCATCGAGGGCAACGTGCCCATCCCGCTCAACCTGCGCGCGCAATGTCCCTTCCTGGATCGCTGTCCCCAGGTCATACCGGGCGTGTGCGAGTCCGCCGTGCCGGAGTTTTACCAGCCCAGACCAGGGCATCTCGTGCGATGCTTCCATTACCGCGATTCGGGGGTAGGCGATGAGCAGTAGCAATGGTCAGCAATCCGTCCTCGAAGTGACCGGGCTTAAGCGATACTTCCCCATCGAAAAAGGCTTCTTCCGCAAGGTCACGGGCTATGTGAAGGCCGTCGATGACGTAGACCTGTACATCCGCGAGGGCGAGACCCTCGGCCTGGTGGGCGAGTCGGGCTGCGGCAAGACTACGCTGGGCCGCTGCATCCTGCGGGCCATCGAGCCGACCGCCGGCAGCATCCGCGCCCGGCTCGACGGGGACACGATGGTCGATCTGATGGCGCTGGACAAGGAACAGCTCCGCAAGCAGCGCCGCTACATGCAGATGATCTTCCAGGACCCCTATGCATCGCTCGACCCGCGCATGACCGTGCTCGACATCGTCGGCGAGCCGCTGCGGGCCACCGGCGTCGCCACCGGTTCCGAGCTGGAAGATCGCGTCCGCGATCTGATCGTGCGGGTCGGGCTGAGCATCGAAACGCTGAAACGCTACCCGCACGCCTTCTCCGGCGGCCAGCGCCAGCGCATCGGCATCGCGCGCGCGCTGGCAACCAACCCGCGGCTCATCGTGGCGGACGAGCCCGTATCCGCGCTCGACGTATCGGTCCAGGCGCAGATCCTCAACCTGCTGCAAGACCTGCAAGAGGAGTTCCGCCTGTCCACCCTGTTCGTCGCGCACGACCTGAGCGTCATCGAACATGTCTCCGACCGGGTCGCGGTCATGTATGTCGGCAAGATGATCGAGATGGCCGAGACCGAAGAGCTGTATCTCACGCCGCTGCACCCGTACACCGAGGCGCTGATGTCCGCGGTCTCCACCACGGATCCAGACGCCAAGAAGGAGCGCATCCTGCTGCAGGGCGAAGTCGCCAACCCGGCCAACCCGCCGTCGGGCTGCTATTTCCACCCGCGCTGCCGCTACGCACAGCCGGAGTGCAGCCGGATCGAGCCGGACTGGCGCGAGGTTCGTCCCGGCCACTTTGCCAGATGTCTGTTTGCAGACCAGTTAAACCTGAGAGGGGTGCCCGCATAACGGCCCATGGACAAGACTCTGCTCACAATCGTAGTCTTTCTGGCCTTCATCTTCCTGTTCACGATCGCGGTGCGCTACGGCACGTTGCTCGCCGGGCGCATCGTGGGCCAGAAGGTCTCCGCCACGCACCATATGCTGGAGGCGATCCTCGACACCGAGAAGATCCCGCCGGAGTGGCTCGACCCGGCCCCGCGCGAGCCGGCCCAGGTCGCGGCGTGGCAGGCGCGCCAGAGGGATCGGGCTATCGAGAAGCTGAAGACGCTCCACAAATACGCGGAGAACTCCCCCGCGTTCGAGGATCGTGAGTCGCGCGAGTACGTCCTGCTCGAGCTGGAGCGCATCCAGGAGCAGTGGGCCGCGCGCCCATTCGCCGAGATCGCCGGGACGCCAGCCAGCCCGCCCAGCCAACCATAGATTCGCTGATGCAAAGGACGCCCCCTGCCCTGGCCCGGTCGGAGACCGGTCAGGGCAGGGGCTTAATTTCCGATACGCGGTTACAGGAGCCCACATGCCCGTTTCACCCCACGATCGCGAGACCCTCCGCCGCCTCGCGGCCGAGCAGGCCGCCATCGCGCAACTGCCCGTCCACCGCGAGAAGGCCGAGATGTGGCGGCGGCTCAACGACCTGGAGTCGGTCCGGCCGATGGTGTGGATCAACGAAATCTGCTGGAACGAGGTGAACGTCGACGACGAGCTGACGTTGCGCTGCACGGATCCTTGGCTGCGCGAGGTCGAGTTCGGGCTGCGCACGCGGCTCTACCAGTGGCGTCACCTCCCCGCGGACATGATCGTCGATCCATACATCCCCTGCCCCCTCGTCATCCGCAACAGCGGCTTCGGCCTGAGCGAGGACGTGGATATCGTCAGGACCGACGACACCAGCGACGTCGTCTCGCGCCACTTCCACGCGCAGATCGTCGAGCCGGAGGACATCGCCAAGATCAAGTCGCCGGTCATCACCTACGACGCGGAGCTCACCGAGGCGCGCTATCAGACCCTGACCGACATCCTCGGCGACATCCTGCCCGTCGTGAAGGTGGGCATCAAAGGGAGCTGGTTTGCGCCGTGGGACGAGCTGATCCGCTGGTGGGGCGTCGAGGCCGCGATGAAGGATCTGGTGGATCGTCCCGAGATGGTCGAGGCCGCCATCGCGCGCCTGGTCGACGGCTACATCGCCATGCTGGATCAGTGGGAGGCCCTCAACCTGCTCACCCGCAACGACGACAACACGCGCATCGGGTCGGGCGGCTACGGCCACACCAAGGCCCTGCCCGGCGAGCCTTACGATCCGCAACACCCGCGGCCGCGCAACCTCTGGGGCTGCGCAACCGCGCAGATCTTCGGCGCCGTCTCCCCGCGGATGCACTGGGACTTCGCGCTCAAACACGAAATGCGCTGGCTGGAGCGCTGGGGGCTGACCTACTACGGCTGCTGCGAGCCGCTGGATGTCAAGATGAGCATCCTGCGCCGGATCCCTAACCTGCGCAAGCTGTCGATGAGCCCGTGGATCGACATCGAGCGCGCGGTGCGCAACGTCGGCACGGATTATGTCATGTCGCGCAAGCCGAACCCCGCAGTGCTGGCCGAAGATATCTGGCGGCCCGAACGCGCACGGCAGGATCTGGTGGACTTCCTCGACCGGGCGCGCGGCTGCCATGTCGAGATCATCCTCAAGGACATCTCCACCGTGCGCTACGACCCGCGACGCCTGTGGGACTGGGCGCGCATCGCGATGGAGGTCGTGGAGGATTATCAGCCGTAGCCCGAACGCCATACGGGCCAGTCGAGGCTGCGGTCGGTCAGATGGGCTGCGTGCATGCACGCCCGGACCGGCTGTAGCCTCGGCTCGCGTACTGGCAATATTCGCCCGTTGGCAGTATCATTGAGCCGCGCAAGCCGCAAACTGCCAGATTCTCACCGGCCTGGTCAAGGATAAGGGATGTCATCGAAACGCACGCAAGTCGTGACCATCGGCATCATGTTGAGCCTCTTCATGGCCGCGATCGAAGGCACAGTTGTCGCCACCGCCATGCCCACGATCATCGCGGAGCTGGGCGGCCTGAAGCACTATAGCTGGGTCTTCTCCGCCTATATGCTGACCGCCACGACCATGGTTCCGCTCTACGGCAAGCTGTCGGACATCTACGGGCGGCGGCCCATCTTCTTCATCTCTATGGCGCTCTTCCTGGGCGGCTCCATGTTGAGCGGGCTTTCCGCAAGCATGGGCCAGCTCATCGCGTTCCGCGCGCTGCAAGGGCTGGGCGCGGGCGGCCTGATGCCGCTGGCGTTCATCATGATCGGCGACATGTTCACCTTCGAACAGCGTGCGCGGATGCAGGGGCTCTTCTCCGGCGTCTGGGGCGTCGCGTCGATCATCGGCCCGCTGCTCGGCGGCTTCCTGGTGGATCGGCTCACCTGGCACTGGGTGTTCTACGTCAACGTAGCGCCGGGCCTGTTTGCCACGCTGCTGGTCGGCAGCGCGTGGCGCGAGCAGGTGCAGCGCCGCACGGGCGCCGATCGGCCCGCGGTGGACTACGCCGGCACGGTCCTGCTGACCGCGGCCATCGTGGCGCTGCTCCTCGGCCTGTTCCAGCTCGGCACGCTGTACGGCACGCTGCTGATCATCTCCGCGGGCGTCCTGTTCGTCGTCCTGATGCTGGTCGAGCGCCGCGCGGCAGATCCGGTGCTGCCGCTGGCGCTGTTCCGCCAGCGCCTCTTTGCGGTGACGACCGCCCAGGGCTTGCTCGCCAGCTGGTCCATGTTCGGCAGCACGAACTATGTCCCGCTCTTCGGGCAAGCCATCCTGGGCGTGAGCGCAACCCTGGCGGGCGTGACCCTGACGCCGATGTCGCTGAGCTGGACCGCGGCCAGCATCATCGGCAGCCGGCTCCTGCTGCGCCTCGGCTACCGCACCATCGCGCTGGCCGGCATGGCCTCGCTGATCATCGGCAGCCTGCTGATGGCCTATCTGACCGCCGCGACCACCTCCGCGTCCGCGCTGCCGCTGGTCATGTTCAGCCTGGGTCTGATGGGCGTAGGCATGGGGTTGTCGGTCCCTGCGTTCTTGATCGCCGTGCAGAGCAGCGTGCCGCGGCAGATGCTCGGCGCGGCCACCGCCGGCGTGCAGTTCAGCCGCGAGATCGGCGGCACCGTCGGCGTGAGCATCATGGGCGTCATCCTGGCCGCGGGGCTGACCGCCAACCTGACCGCGGCCGGGATCGACACGAACACCGTCGCGCTGGACGAGCTGATCAACCTGGGGCCGCAGAGCACGGCCGCCAGCGTGCTGGATCTGGCGGTGCGCGACGCCCTGGGCGGCGCCATCCACAACCTCTTCCTCACCTCGCTCGCCGTGGCAGTGCTGGCGTTCGGCGTGACGATGCTGGCCCCCCGCGACCGGATTGCGCGGCGCAGCCAGGAGGTCCCGGCCAATATCTCGGAGGCGTCCGGCGGCGACTGAGCCGAGCGCGCGCCCCGTATGTTACGCTTCACATGGCCTCGGCCGGTTTTGACGCTTACCGTTTCGAGGATAGAATGTCATCGACACAAGGAGGAGTTCCATGACAACATCTCGTCTCGCGGCGCAACTCTACACCGTGCGTGAATTCACGCAAACCCCACAAGACCTGGCCGCCACGCTGAAAAAGGTGCGGGCCATCGGCTATACGGCCGTCCAGGTTTCGGGCATCGGCCCCATCTCGCACGCCGACGTGAAGGCCATGCTCGACGATGCGGGGCTGGCCTGCTGCATCACGCACATCGCCCATGACCGGCTCTGGAACGACCTGCCCGACGTCATCGAGCAGCACCACCTCTGGAACTGCCGGCACGTCGCCATCGGCAGCATGCCGCCCGCCTACCGCAAGGAGGGCGAGGCCGGCTATCGCCGCTTTGCGCAGGAGGCCAGCCGGGTCGGCCAGACCCTCAGCCAGGCCGGGCTGACCTTCAGCTATCATAACCACAGCTTCGAGTTCGTCCGCTTCGGCCAGCAGACCGCGCTGGAGCTGCTGTACGCGGAAGCGGACCCGCGCTACCTCCAGGCCGAGCTGGACACCTACTGGGTGCAGCACGGCGGCGGCGACCCTGTGGCCTGGATCCGCAAGCTGGCGGGGCGCATGCCGGTCATCCACCTCAAGGACATGGTCATGGTCGAGGGCGGCCAGGACACCTGGTCCGGCGTCACCCAGGCAATGGCCGAGATCGGAGAGGGCAACCTCAACTGGCCGGCCATCCTGGCCGCCTGCGAGGAGGCCGGGGTGGAATGGTATGCGGTCGAGCAGGATGTGTGCCGCCGCGACCCGTTCGAGAGCCTGCGCATCAGCTACAACAACCTGCGGGCGATGGGCCTGGCATAACTTTCAGCAGGAGGGAGAGACACCATGGCAGAGAACACCCCGTTGCGCCACGTGATCATCGGCGCGGGCGCATCCGTCTACGGCATGCACGCGCCGGCGTTCCAGTTGGAGACGACGCAGGTCGTCGGCCTGTGCGACATCGACCCCACGCGCGGGAAGCTTCGCGCGGAGGAGCTCGGCGTGCCGTTCTACACCGACTATGCGCCCATGCTGGACGAGCTGCACCCCGACGTCGCGGTCATCATCACGCCGCACTACTGTCACGCCGAGATCACCATCGCCTCCCTGCGCGCCGGCTGTCATGTGCTGGTCGAGAAGCCGATGGCCCTCGAGGTGACGGAGGCGGACGCCATGATCGCCGCGACCCAGGAGACGGGGCGGCTGCTGGCCGTCAACTTCCAGCACCGCCAGCGGCCGGAGGTGCAGGCCGCGCGCCGGCTGCTGGACGAGGGCGCGCTGGGCACGCCGCAGCGGCTCGAGATGGTCATGCCCTGGCCGCGCACCGCGGCCTACTATCGCCAGGGCACGTGGCGCGCGACCTGGTGGGGCGAGGGCGGCGGCGTCCTGATGAACCAGGCCCCGCACGACCTGGATCTGGCCTGCCATCTGTTCGGCTCGCCCGCGCGCGTGAGCGCCTGGACCCGCACGCGCATCCACGCCATCGAGGTGGAGGACACCGCGGCCGCGCTGCTCGAATGGGACAACGGCGCGATCGGGTTCCTCTACGCCACCACCGCGGAGGGCGCGCCGAAGGGTGAGGTCAAGCTCGTCGGCACGGGCGGCATGCTGCGCCTCGGCTGGGGCGACCTGACCTTCGAGCGCTTCGACCAGGACGCCGCGCAGTTCCTGCGCGAGACCGACCAGGTCTGGGGCAGCCCCACCTGGCACGCGGTCCCCGTCGAGCTGGCGGAGGGCAGCGGCGACCATCCGGCGGTCTATCGCAACTTCCATGCTGCCATCTTGCATGGCGCGCCGATCTCCGCGGACGCGGTCGAGGGCCGCAAGTCGCTGGAGCTCGCCAACGCCATCATCTACTCCAGCAAGACCGGCCGGCCCGTGGATCTCCCGCTGGATCGCGACCGCTACGCCGCGCTCCTGGCCGAGCTCAAGGGCAAGGCCGCCTGATAACTCATACGAGGGGCTTTCATGAACGCACGCCAACGCTTCCACGCAGCCCTGAACTTCCAACCTTTCGATCGGCTGCCGATGATCGAGTGGGCCACGTGGTGGAATCTGACCATCAACCGCTGGCACAGCGAGGGGATGCCCGCCGAGGTGCGGACGGACGAAGAGGTCATGCGCTACTTCGACCTGGATGTCATGCGCCAGGACTGGATCCGCATCCGCAAGCGCACCTGTCCGGTAGAGCCGAGCCACGGCGCGGGCATCATCGCGACCGCGGAGGACTACGAACGCATCCGCGAGCACCTCTACCCCGTCCCCGCCGTCGACAAGGAGCGGTGGCGACGCTGGGCCGCGGACCGCGAGAAGGGCGACATCGTCCTCTGGTTCACGCTGGACGGCTTCTTCTGGTTCCCGCGCATCCTCCTCGGCATCGAACGCCACCTCTACGCGTTCTACGATAACGCCGAGCTGATGCACCGGATCAACACCGATCTGCTCAACTGGCAGCTCCAGGTGATCGACGAGCTGAGCTCGATCTGCATACCCGACTTCATGACCTTCGCCGAAGACATGAGCTACAACCACGGGCCGATGCTCTCGAAGAAGCTGTTCGACGAGTTCATGCTGCCTTACTATCGCCAGGTCGTCCCCAGGCTCAAGGAACTGGGCGTCACGACCATCATCGACTCCGACGGCGACGTGACCCGGCCCGCGTACTGGTTCGAGGAGGCGGGCCTGGACGGCATCCTGCCGCTGGAACGGCAGGCCGGGGTGGACATGGCCCGGCTGCGCGCGGAGCATCCCCGGATGCGCTTCATCGGCCATTATGACAAGATGGTGATGAACCAGGGCGAGGCAGCGATGCGCGGCGAGTTCGAGCGGCTGCTGCCCATCGCGGCGCAGGGCGGCTTCCTCATCAGCGTGGATCACCAGACGCCGCCCGGCGTGTCGATCGACGATTACCGCATCTATCTGCGGCTGTTCCGCGAATACGCCGAGCGCGCCGGCGAGCTGTCGCAGACCCTGCTGGCGCGGAGCGCGGCATGACCGCGCGCGCCGGCCGGCCCGTCCGCCGTCGTGACCTGGGCCAGTTCCGCGTGCGCAGACGCCGAGCGAAGCTCTCGTTGCGCTCCCGGCGTCTGCGCGCGCCTTTGCCCCCGGAGGCCCCATGATCGAACCCCGTGAACGCGAGCGGCTGCGCAGCCTTGCGGGCCGCTGGATGGCCCAGGCCAGCCGGCCCGTCATGGCCGAGCGCCGCCGCGCCTGGACCGCGCTGAAGGATCTGCACGCCGAACGACCGATGGTGCTCTTCGAGACGTGGACCCTCCTGGACTACGTGACCGATAACGAGCTGGTCTGCGCCGACCCGGAGCTGCGCCGGCTGGAGCGGCAGATGCTCTGGCACGTGCGCCACGCCGAGGAGGTCGGCGACGATATCGTGGTGGAGCCCTTCTACCGCGTCTACTGGCATATCGAGGCCAGCAGCTATGGGGTAGATCTGCAGGCGGAGCACGGCATCGACCTGGAGGGCGGCAACGTCGGCTACACCTTCGACTATCCCATCCGCACGCCGGACGACATCGACCGGCTGATCCCGCGCACCTGGCAGGTGGATCGCCCGCGCACCGAGCGCCGCGTCGAGCTGTTGCAGGACCTCTTCGGCGACATCCTGCCCGTCGTGCTGCACGGCACCGGCGCGTTCTGGTCCGGCCTGACCCAGGATCTCTACAAGATGATCGGCAACGACCGGCTGCTGTTGTGGACATACGACGCGCCCGACGCGCTGCACCGCCTGATGGCCTATATCCGCGACGACCGGCTGGCCTACTTCGACTGGCTGGAGCGCGAGGGCCTGCTGGGGTTGAACAGCACGGGGTGGGAGCTGGTCGGTTCCGGCAGCCCCGGCTACACGACCGCGCTGCCGGTCGCGAACGGCGCAGACGGGCCTGTGAAACTGGCCGACCTGTGGGTGTGGATGGAGTCGCAGGAGACGACCATGATCTCCCCGCGCATGTTCGGCGACTTCTTCCTGCCCTACATGGCCGACGTCTGCCGCCGCTTCGGGTTGGTCTACTACGGCTGCTGCGAGCCGGTGCACGACCGCTGGGATCGCATCCGCGCCGAGATCCCGAACGTCCGCGCGGTCTCCATCTCGCCCTGGTGCGACCAGCGCTGGATGGCCGAAAAGCTGGGCCGGTCGTGCGTCTTCTCGCGCAAGCCCAGGCCCGCGCCCATCAGCGGCGAAAGCCCGGACTGGGATGCGCTCAGCGCGGACATCGCGGTGACGCTGGATGCCGCGCGCGACTGCAACTTGGAGATCGTCTATCGCGACGTCTATCGCATCTGCGGCGACCGCCCGCGCCTCCGCCGATGGGCCGACATGGTGCGGGCCAAGATGTCCTGAGCAGTTCAATCTCACGCAGGGGCGCAAGGGCGGCCAGGTTGTCCTTCTTTGCGCCCCTGGCGCCTTTGCGTGAGCTTTCATCTTGCCTGACGAGGAGCCCATGAACGTTCGACGCGCCTATCTCGACCGCCTCTACGACGCCATTGCCGCCGGCCCCTTCAGCGCGACCTGGGATTCGCTGCGCGGCTACGCCGTGCCGGAATGGTACGAGGACGCCAGGTTCGGCATCTTTATCCACTGGGGCGTCTACTGCGTGCCGGCGTTCGGCAACGAATGGTATCCCCGCAACATGTACATCCGCGGGTCGCGCGAGTTCGAACACCACGTCGCGACCTACGGCCCGCAGTCGCAGTTCGGCTACAAGGACTTCATCCCGCTGTTCAAGGCCGAGCGGTTTGACCCGCAGGCCTGGGCCGCGCTCTTCCGCGATGCGGGCGCGCGGTTCGTCGTGCCGGTCGCCGAGCATCACGACGGGTTCGCCATGTACGACAGCGACTTCTCGCGCTGGAGCGCGGTGCAGATGGGCCCGCGGCGCGACGTCATCGGCGAGCTGGCCGACGCGGTGCGCGCGGCCGGGATGGTCTTCGGCCTCTCCAGCCACCGCGAGGAACACTGGTGGTTCATGAACGGCGGCCGCGAGTTCGACTCCGACGTGCAGGACCCGCAGTACGCCGACTTTTACGGCCCGGCCATGCCCAGCTCGACGACCGACTGGGGGATGCACGACTGGACCCCGCGGCCCGACGCCGACTATCTGGACGACTGGCTCGCGCGCACCGTCGAGCTGGTCGAGAAATACCGCCCGCAACTGGTCTGGTTCGACGGCTGGATCAACCAGACCGTGTTCAAGCCCTACTTGCAGAAGTTCGCCGCCTACTACTACAACCGCGGCATGGCCTGGGATCTGGGCGTCGCCATCAACTACAAGAACACCGCCTACGAGGAGGGGACTGCGGTCCTCGACATCGAGCGCGGCCAGCTCAAGGGCATCCGCCCGCTGCTCTGGCAGAACGACACGTCGGTCTCCAAGAACTCCTGGGGCTACATCCAGGATCACGACTACAAGACCGCGGGCGACATCATCGGCGACCTTGTGGACGTGGTCAGCAAGAACGGCTGCCTGCTGCTGAACATCGGCCCCAGGGCCGACGGCACGATCCCGGAGCCGGAGGAGGCGCTGCTGCGCGAGATCGGCCGCTGGCTGGCGGTGAACGGCGAGGCCATCTACGGCTCGCGGCCGTGGACGACCTTCGGCGAGGGGCCGACCGAGGTGCCCGAGGGCTATTTCACGGACACGAAGCGCAGCGCGTTCACCGGCCAGGACTTCCGCTTCACGCGGCGGGATGACGCCCTGTATGCGATCTGTCTCGGCTGGCCCGAGGGCGAGGCGGTCGTCAAATCGCTGGGCAGCGCGGCCGGCCAGGTCGCGTCCGTCGGCCTGCTGGGCGCGGAGGGGCTGCTCTCCTTCCGCCAGGACGCGGCCGGGCTGCACATCGCGCTGCCGGACGCGCGGCCGTGCGATTATGCCTATACGTTCAAGATCCGGCTGCGATAGCCGCCGAGGGCCGGACACGCGGCGGACGGGCCCAATCTAACAGCGACGCGGGGATCCACAATGACGCAACTCACCAAACGCGAACGGGTCATGCGCACGGTGCGCTTCCAGGAGACGGATCGTGTGCCCGTATACGACATCCTGCAGAACGACGCCATCATCGAACACTATGGCGGCGAGCCGCTGACCGTCGAGAACGGCGACCGCGTCAAGTCGATCGCGGTCGGCCGCACGCTCGACATGACCCGCATGCCGGAGGGCCCCGACGCGCCGCGCACCGTGCGCAACGACGACGGCCTGCTCGTCCAGTACGAACGGTGGACCAGTTGGATCATCGAGCGGCCCTTTCATGACATCCCGACCGCGATCGAATGGGTCAAGGGGCAGATCAAAAAGTCGGATGCGCAGGTCTACGACCGGGCCTACGCGGAGCGGTTCCGGCAGTACATCCACGGCTGGCTCGCCCAATACGCCGCGGCCGACCCGACGGGCCGCGACGACCCGACGGTGATGGTCATCGAGAGCGGCGTCGGCCTGACCGAGATGTATTGGATGCTCGGCATGGAGCTGTTCGTCTATCTGTCGGCGGACGAGCCGGGCCTGATCGAGGAGTGGCTGGATGCGCGCAACCGCGCAGAGCTGCGCCGCGTCGCGGCCATCGCGGACCCGAGCCTCATCCCCATCGCGCTCACCTACGACGACATCGCCTACAAGAACGCGCCGCTCTTCTCGCCCGCCTGGCTGCGTCGGCTGTGGGCGCCGCGGCTGAAGAAGCTCAACGCGGCCTGGCACGACCGCGACACGGTCTGCCTGTTCCACTCGGACGGCAACCTGTTCCCGGTGCTCGACGCCCTCGTCGCCGCGGACATCGACGGCCTGAACCCGCTGGAGGTGCTGGCGGGCATGACGGTCGGCAAGGTGCGCGAGCTCTATCCCCACCTGTTCCTGACCGGCGGCATCGACGTGAGCCAGTTGCTCAGCTTCGGCGCGCCGGACGAGGTGCGCGCCGCGTGCCGCCAGGCCATCGCGGAGGCGAACGGCCGCGGTTACTTCCTCGGCTCCACGACCGAGCTGCACTGGGACGTGAAGCTGGAGAACGCCGTCGCCATGTTCGAGACGGCATGGACAATGTAAGAAGGCCGGGCCTCCCGGAGACCCATCTCCGAAGGCCCGACAGAACAACGAGAGGTCATATGGCAAACAAACTCCCCAACATCCTGTTCCTGGGCATCGACTCGCTGCGCGCGGATCACATGAGCGCCTACGGCTATCACCGCCTGACCACGCCGCACATCGATCGCTTTGCGCAGGGCGCGACCCTCTTCGAGCGTCACTACAGCCCGCACATCCCGACGACCAGCGGCTACAGCAACATGCTCACCGGCATGGACGTCTTCAGCACGCAGGTCGTCGCGCTGGCGCACAAAGGCCCGCTGCGGCCCGAGATCCGGACGCTGCCGGAGATGCTGCGCGACGCGGGCTATACGAGCACCTGCATCGGCTTCACCCACAACGCGGCCTCGCGCGGGTTCGACAAATATCTGGAATTCGACGCCGGCTGGAAGACCTGGGATCAGGGCCGGATGCCCAAGGCCCAGAACCTGAACGAGGTCGCCATACCGGAGCTGGAGCGGCTGGCGCAGGGAGACCAGCCCTTCCTGCTCTTCCTCCGTCACATGGACCCGCACACGCCCTATCTGCCGCCCGCGCCCTTCGAGCGCATGTTCTATCACGGGAACGAGACCGACCCGAACAACGACTCGCTGGACAAGGTGATGGCCTTCGAACCGTTCCGCGACTACATCGCGAGCTGGCTGCCGCCGGGCTGCACCGACGCCGAATACGCCATCGCCCAGTATGACGGCGAGGTCGCATACATGGACGCGGCCATCCAGACGCTCTTCACCGCGGTAGAGCGGCTGGGCATCGCCGATGACACCATCATCGTCGTCACCTCCGACCACGGCGAGACGCTGAACGACCACGACTGCTACTTCGACCATCACGGGCTCTACGACCCGACGCTCGTCATCCCGCTCATCATCCGCTGGCCGGGCAAGATCCCGGCGGGCCGCCGCATCAAGGGCATCACGCGGCAGTATGACACCACGCCGACCCTGCTCGACCTGATCGGCGTCAAGCCGGAGGGCGTCCAGTTCGACGGCCAGAGCCTGCTGCCGATGATCGACGGGACCGTGGCCTCGCAGAAGCCGGAGATCTATCTGACCGAGTGCACGTGGATGCGCAAGCACGGCTGGCGCACGCCGGAGTGGAAGCTGATCGTCGCGCTGGAGCCGGACTTCCACTACAAGCCGCCGGTGGAGCTCTACAACCTGCTCGAAGACCCGACCGAGTACAACAACCTGGCGGACAGCGAGCCGGAGGTCGTGGCGTTCCTGCGCGCACGCATGGAGGCCTGGATCGAGAAACGCAAGGCCGAGACCGGGCTGCCCAACCCGATCGACACGCAGGGCGCGTGGTGGTCGGGCACGCACGGGCCGTTCAGCAGCTCGGACGAGGCGTATCACACCATGCACATCGGCGATCCGGGCCAGGCCCAGCGGTTGCAGGCCCGCAACAAGCAGTAGTTTGCTGACCGGGGGCGGGTTTCCGCCAGAGGCTCGCCTCCGGCCTGTCCTATATTCCACAAGGAGCCAGAATCATGCCACTCAAAGTCGGTATCATCGGGTTGCGCGGCATCGGCAACGTCCACGCCCAGGCGCACAAGGCCGATCCCCTGTCGAACCTTGTCGCGGTCTGCGACATCGTGAAGGAACGCGCCGACGCCGCGGCGAAGAAGTACGGCGTCAGGGCCTACTACAATCTGACGGACATGCTCCGCAACGAGGATCTGGACATCGTGGATGTCGCGACCGGCGGTTACGAGAACGGTAGCTGGCACTTCGAGCCCACGATGGAGGCGCTGGAGGCCGGCAAGCACGTGCTGGTCGAGAAGCCCATCTCCAACGACATCAACGAGGCGCGGCAGATGGTGGCGAAGGCCGCGGAGAAACAGCTCTATCTCGGCGTCAACCTCAACCACTACTTCACCCCGACCGCAGACCGGGCGGACGAGTACATCGCCAAGGGCCAGGTGGGCGAGCTCGTCTACTGCCTGCACAAGGTCGGCTTCAACGGCAGCGAGGCCGCGTATCAGCCGAACACCAACTGGCGCTGGTGGGGCTTCCCCTATGCGCATATGAAGGCGTTCCTGACCCATCCGTTCAGCGTGATGCGCCACTTCTGCGGCGACATCACCCACGTGCAGGCGTTCGTCGAACGGCCGAGCTTCCGCAAGAAGGCCGGCGACGCGATGCTCTCCATCAACGGCATCAACGTTAAGTTCGCCAACGGCGGCATCGGCTATCTGCTGAGCCAGCGCGGCGATGCGCCGTTCGGCCTCGGCGGCTGGTGGAGCGTGGAGGTTTCGGGCACGCGCGGCGCCTTCTGCATCGAGAACTGCATCGAGAAGGTGACCTTCTGGGAAGGCCCCGACCCGACGCGCGCCGCAAACCCGGGCGCGATGACGATGGGCATGGCCGCGGTGACCGACGTGCTCGACACCGGCATCAAGGACTTCAACGCGACCTTTGCGCTGCGCATCCACGCGTTCCTGGAGGACGTGACCAACGGCGTGCCGCGCGATCAGCTGCGCGCCTCCGGCCGCGACGGCCTGGCCGCGCTGGAGTACACCTGGGCCGCGATGGAGTCCTACGAGCAGGGCGGCGCGCTCGTGCGGCCGCATCCGCTGCCTATCCTGCACGGCACGCCCGGCGCGACGCCGGATTGACCTCATCCTCCTTCCTCCTGGCGGCCAGAACCGCTCGGCTGCCAGGAGGAAGGGGGCGCGGCCGATCTTTGTCGGCTGCGGCCCTGAAAGCGGGGTCCTGAGGCCTTCTCAGCCTGCGCCAAAGGAGGGACTTGCGCCCATGCTTCCCGTGTTTCACCTCGGCCCGTTCAACGACTGGCGCGAAGAGGCCATGCGCCGCCGCGAGCTTTTCCCCGTGGCCTACCCCGGCCCGGAGACCCAACAGCGCGTGAAGGAGGCGCTGGGCTTCTGCGAGGAGCCGGAGCTGCCGCTGGACGTGCACAGCGAGGCCGCGTGGGAGCGCGACGGCGTGGCCGGCGAGGCGCTCTCCTGGTCGGTCGGCTACGGCCCGCGCACGCAGGCCTGGCTGCTCAAGCCCGCGGGCGCGACGGGCCCGCTGCCCGGCGTCGTCGCGCTGCACGATCATGGCGGCTTCAAGTTCTACGGTAAGGAGAAGATCGCGGACGGGCCGGAGCCGCCGGATCCGGTCGTCGTCGCGTTCCGCGAAGACGCCTACGGCGGCCGGGCCTATGCCAACGCGCTGGCGCGGCGCGGGTTTGCCGTGCTCGTCCACGACACCTTCATGTGGGGCTCGCGGCGCTTCCCGGTCGAATCCATGCCGGAGAACATCCGCCGGATGGCCGCGCGGCGCGACCCCGCGTGGCAGCCCACGGACGGCTCCGCGCACGCCGAGGCGATCGCTGACTACAACTACGCGGCCTGGCTGTTCGAGTTCCACGTCCTCGAGAAGTACTGCGCGCTGTTCGGCGCGACCTTTGCGGGCATGGTCAGCCACGAGGATCGGATCGCCCTCAACTATCTGCGCAGCCGG
The DNA here is from genome assembly GCA_002068935.1 of Chloroflexi bacterium ADurb.Bin325. GTDB lineage: Bacteria > Chloroflexota > Anaerolineae > CG2-30-64-16 > CG2-30-64-16 > MWBF01. The sequence continues at coordinate 7,369 of MWBF01000007.1, read as the reverse complement.
CCCGATGTGCGCGCGGGCGGGGTGGGCTGTCTCGGCCTGTCGGGCGGCGGCAACCGCGCCGCGCTGCTGCAGGCGACATCCGACCACGTGGCCGCGGCGGTCATCGTCGGGCTGATGAGCACCTACGCCGAGCTGCTCGACAAACAGGTCACGCACACCTGGATGCTCTTCCCCCACGGCTGGCCGCGCTACGGCGACTGGCCGGATCTGGCCGCATGTCGCGCGCCGTCGCCTTTGCTGGTACAATACGACCTGGAGGATGCGCTGTTCACCGTGGCCGGCATGCGCGCGGCGCACGAGCGCCTCTCCGACCTGTATGCGCACGCGGGCAACCGCGGCGCATACACCGGCGAGTTCTATCCCGGCCCGCATAAGTTCGACCTGGAGATGCAGGAGTCCGCGTTCGAATGGCTGGCGCAACGGCTGCGGCCATGAGAGGCGCAACAGAAGGAGAACCGATGCCCGCACAAGCCCCACTCACCGCCGTCCTCGCCGGTTGCGGCGGCATCAGCCGCGCCTGGCTCGACGCGGTGCGCGACATCCCCGGCCTACGGATGGTCGGCTTCGTCGACCTGATCGAGGATGCGGCCCGCGGCCGCGCCGCGGAGTACGGCTGGACGGACGCCGTCATCGGCGCGACGCTCGGCCCGGTGCTCGCTGCGACGCGGCCCGACATCGTCTTCGACTGCACCGTCCCGGAGGCGCACGTCTCGGTCACGACCGAGGCGCTGGCCGCGGGCTGCCACGTGCTGGGCGAGAAGCCGCTGGCCGACAGCATGGCCCACGCCCGCACGATGGTCGCCGCGGCGCAGGCCAGCGGCAAGCTGTACGCCGTGATGCAGAACCGGCGCTATGACCCCAACATCCGGCGGCTGCGCGCGTTCCTGGACAGCGCGGCCATCGGCCAGGTGACGACCATCCACTGCGACTTTTTCATCGGCGCGCACTTCGGCGGCTTCCGCGATCGGATGGAGCACGTCCTCCTGCTCGACATGGCCATCCACACCTTCGACGCCTCCCGCTTCATCTCGCGCGCAGACCCGCTGGCGGTCTATGCGCACGAGTGGAACCCGGCCGGCTCGTGGTATGACCACGACGCCTCCGCGGTCGCGCTCTTCGAGATGAGCGGCGGCCTGGTCTACACCTACCGCGGAAGCTGGTGCGCCGAGGGGCTCAACACCACGTGGGAGTCGGACTGGCGCATCATCGGCACGGAGGGGAGCGTGCACTGGAACGGCGGGACCGGCTTCCGCGCGGAGACGGTCAAGGCGCGCGGCGGCTTCCGCTCGGAGCTACAGCCGGCGGAGCTGCCCGCGGTGGATCTGCCGGAGAAGACCGGCGGCCACGCCGGGTGCATCCGCGATTTCGTGCGCTGCGTCCGCACGGGCGAGACGCCCGAGACGGTCTGCACCGACAACATCAAGAGCCTGGCGATGGTCTTCGGCGCAATCGAAAGCGCGGACTCAGGCCAGCGCGTGACGATCGCGGGGTAACAACGGCCTAAACTATTGAGCGCCCGCCTCCCCTCGACTCCCCCTCTCCTGATCGGCGAACTTTCGGTTCGCACGTCAGGAGAGGGGGCTGGGGGGTGAGGCAGGCCAGAGCAATTCTTGGATAAATTCCAAGTACGGAGAGATCAATGCCAAAGGAAACCATGTCCCCGCGCGAGCGCTGGCTCGCCGTCCTGACCCGCCAGACGCCGGATCGCGTACCGATGGACTACTGGGCCACCCCGGAGTTCAACGCCAAGCTGCTCCAGCACACCGGCCACAGCGACGTGCGCACCATGCTCCGCGCGCTCCACGTCGACTTCGTGGTCCACGTGGGCGGCCGCTATGTCGGCCCGCCGCTGCCGCCCGCCACAAACATATATGGCTGCCGCTTCGAGGATATCGACTATGGGACGGGCACCTATCCGGAGTGCGTCTACAACCCGCTGGCCCAGTACACGTCGGTCGAGGAGATCGAGGCGAACTACACCTGGCCGTCCCCCGACTGGATCGACTACTCCGGGGTGAAAGACCAGATCAAGGGCTGGGAGCACCACCCGATCCAGGGCGGCGGCTCCGAGCCGTTCCTCATCTACAAGGAGCTGCGCGGGCAGGAGCAGGCCTTCATCGACCTGGTCGAGAACCCCGACATCGTCCACTACTGTCTCGACAAGCTGTTCGGGCTGGCCTGGGAGAACTCCATCCGCATCTACGAGCAGATCCCCGGCAAGGTCATGCTGAGCTATGTCGCGGAGGACATGGGCGGCCAGGACGGGCTGATGTTCTCGAAGAAGCACATCCGCGAGTTCCTGCTGCCGCGCATGAAGCGGAGCATCGACCTGGCGCACCAGGCGGGCGCATACGTCGTCCACCACAACGACGGCGCATGCTGGCCCATCCTCCCCGACATGATCGAGCTCGGCATCGACATCCTCAACCCGATCCAGTGGCGCTGCAAGGGGATGGAGCGCGAGGGGCTCAAGGCCAACTTCGGCCAGCACGTCATCTTCCACGGCGCGATGGACAACCAGTACACGCTGCCGTTCGGCACGGTGGACGAGGTGCGCGCCGAGGTGCTGGATAACTTGCGCATCCTGGGCGCGGGCGGCGGCTACATCCTCGCGCCCTGCCACAACATCCAGGCCGTCAGCCCGGCGGAGAACATCGTCGCGATGTACGAGATGGCGTACGAGCACGGCTGGACGTGACGGGCGAACATGCGCGGGCGCATCCCGGGCTGACGGCGGCGAGAGCTGGCAAGCGCCAGCCGGCCGGCCCATAAATCTGTTCACAGGAGAACTCGATCTATGAAGAAAGCCTTGATGGTTGTCGGCGGCTGGGAAGGCCACGAGCCGAAACAGTGCGCGGAAGTCTTCGCCCCCATCTTGCGGTCGCAGGGCTTCGACCTGGAGGTGTCGTACACGCTAGACGCCTATCTCGACGCGGAGAAGATGCACGCCCTCAGCCTGATCGTGCCGATCTGGACGATGGGCACGATCACCCACGAGCAGGAGACCGGCCTGCTCGACGCGATCAAGAGCGGCGTCGGCGTCGCCGGCTGGCACGGCGGCATGGGCGATGCGTTCCGCAACAACACGGAGTATCAGTGGATGGTCGGCGGCCAGTGGGTCGCGCACCCCGGCGGGGTCGTCGATTACCGGGTGAACATCATCAACCACACCGACCCGATCACCGCGGGGCTGGACGACTTCGACATGCACTCCGAGCAGTACTACATGCACGTGGATCCGTCGAACGAGGTGCTGGCGACGACAACCTTCGACCGGCCCGAAGCGCCGTGGACCAAGGGCTGCGTCATGCCGGTGGTGTGGAAGCGCATGTGGGGCGCGGGCCGCGTGTTCTACTCGTCGCTCGGCCATGTCGCGAAGGATTTCGATGTCCCCGAGGCGCGCGAGATCCAGGCGCGCGGGTTCCTCTGGGCCGCGCGCTGACCGATCATTTGTAGTAGGCGCGTCGGGCGCTGAAGCGTCTACTACGAGCCTGTGCTTGAGCGCCCGTCACGAACCTGATTCCAGGAGAATTCACCATGACCAAGATTGCATTCATCGGCGCGGGCAGCGTGGGCTTCACCCGCGGCCTCGTGCGCGATATCCTGACCTTCCCGCGTCTCAAGGACGCAACGCTGAGCCTGATGGACATCGACGCCGAGCGGCTGGAGTTCGCGCAGAAGTCGGTGCAGAAGATCGTCGATATGGGCGGCTACCCGGCCAAGGTCGAGACCACGATGGATCGGGCCGCCGCGCTCGACGGCGCGGACGCCGTCCTCGTGACTATTCTCGCGGGCAGCACCGAGGTCTGGCGTCACGACATCGAGATCCCCAAGACCTACGGCATCGACACCAACGTGGGCGACACGCGCGGCGTCTCCGGCATCTTCCGCGCCCTGCGCACCATCCCCGTGATGGTCGGCATCGCAAAGGACATGGAACGCTACTGCCCGGACGCGACCATGCTTAACTACACGAACCCCATGGCGATGCTCTGCCGGGCCATGCAGCGCGAGACCTCCATCCAGCTCACCGGCCTCTGCCACAGCGTGCAGGGCACCGCGATGATGCTGGCCAAGTGGATCGGCGCGCCCTACGAGGAGATCACCTACACCTGCGCGGGCATCAACCACATGGCCTGGTACATCAAGTACGAGTGGAACGGCAAGGACGCCTATCCGCTCATCCGTCAGGCCATCACCGAACGGCCCGAGGTCTACAACGAGGAGCAGGTGCGCAACGAGATGTTCCTCGCGCTGGACTACTACATCACCGAGTCGAGCGGCCACAACTCCGAGTACAACTGGTGGTTCCGCAAGCGGCCCGACCTCATCGAGAAGTACTGCACCCACGGCACGGGCTGGAACCCGGGCGAGTATGCGTACATCCTCAAGGAGTATCAGAAGCGCAACGACACCTGGAAGGACGACGCGCGCCAGTGGTTCGCCAAGGAGACCCCCATCTCGCTGGAGCGCGGGCACGAGTACGCCGCCTCCATCATCAACGCGTTGCAGGGCGGCGAGCCGTTCCAGTTCAACGGCAACGTCTCCAACACCGGGCTTGTCACCAACCTGCCCCAGGGCGCGTGCGTCGAGGTGCCCGTGTGGGCCAGCAAGAAGGGGCTGGAGGCGGTGCACGTGGGCGCGCTGCCCCCGCAGCTCGCGCTGCTGACCGGGCTGAGCTCGGCCATCGAGGAGATGGCGGTCGAGGCCGCGCTGACCGGCAACCCGCGGCTCGTCTACCAGGCCGTCGCGCACGACCCGCTGACCGCGGCCGTGCTGTCGCTGGCTGAGATCAAGGAGATGGTGGATCGTATGCTGGAGCAGAACCGCGCGTGGCTCCCGCAGTTCACGACGTTCAAGTCATAAATATCTGTCCAAAAAGCGCAGGGGCCGGTCTCCGACCGAGCCCCTGTCCCGGCGTCCTTCGACTGCGGCCGTCACGGCCGGGCCTGGCCGCGACGGCCTCTGCTCAGGATGCCCTCGCTTTCGGCTGTATTCGGGATTGCTGGCGTCGATCAGCGTCATCGACGTCCTAGCGAGCAAGGAGAACGCGTTATGGCGAAGAAGCATGTGCCGGACGTGGACGAACTGAAGGCCGCGATCGAAGCGAAGATCAAGGCGCTCAACGGGCCGCTGGTCAACGATATGTGGCGGTTCCGCGTCGTGCCGGCCGACGCCGCGGCCGGGCCTGGCACAAACGCCGCGACGCTGGCCGCGCCCGGCTACGACGACAGCGCCTGGCCGGTCGTCCGGCTGGGCCACACCTGGTCGTCGCTGGACGGCGAGGCCTGGTTCCGCACGACCGTGCGGTTGCCGGAACAGATCGAGGGGCTGCCCCTGGCAGGCTCGCAGCTGGAGATGCAGGTCTTCCTCACCATCGGCGCATCGGTCTACGTGGACGGCGTCGAGCGGTTCAGCGAGCCATCCTGGACCGACTCGCGGCCGGTGCCGCTCCTGCTGGTGAAGGACTACCGGCCGGACACTCCCCTCCATCTGGCCGTCCGCACGAACGCGGGGGATGGCTTCGGCTTCTTCGTCCACGCCAACCTGCGCGCCTCCGCGCTGGCGGACGCCATCTACGAGCTGGATCTGCTGGCCGCGCAGATGGCGTTCACCCACACGCTCGCGGCCCGCGCCAGGGACGCCGAGGCGCGGAAGCTCAAGCGCGCATGGCAGCAGGCCGCGGCCGCGCTGCCGCTCGACGCGCTGGCGGCAAACGATTGGGCCGCCTGGCGCGCCGGCGCGGCCGCCGCGCGCACGCAGCTTGCGCCCTTTGCCGACGAGGCCAAGCGCTACACCGCCTTCGTCATCGCCCACAGCCACATCGACATGAACTGGCTCTGGCCGATGGCCGAGACCGTGGACGTATGCCGCCGCGACTTTCACACAATGGATCGCCTGATGGAGCGGTACCCCGACTACCACTTCTCGCAGAGCCAGACGGCCACCTATGCGATGACCGAGGCCGCGGACCCCGCGCTGTTCGAGCGCATCCGGGAGCGCGTCACGGAGGGTCGCTGGGAGGTCACCGCCAACACCTGGGTCGAGAACGACCTGAACATGGCGACCGGCGAAGCGACGGCCCGCCAGATGCTCCATGCCCGGCGCTTCAACCAGGCCCGCTTCGGCGTGGACCCGGTCATCTGCTGGGAGCCGGACACCTTCGGCCACCCGGCCACCATCCCGCAGCTTCTCGTCCAGGCGGGCATCAAATACTACTACTTCTGCCGCGCGGGGCGGCGGCATCCCTTTTTCTGGTGGGAGGGGCCGGACGGCTCGCGCGTGCTCGCCGTGCAGGATCCCGCCGGCTACAACGGCGAGATCACACCCTCGAACATCGCGGATGCGACGATCGCTTTCACGGAGCCTACCGGCATCCATGCGGGGCTTTACGTCTTCGGCGCGGGCGATCATGGCGGCGGCGGCACGGCCCGCGACATCGAGACCGCGCGGCTGCTGGACGCCGCGCCGTTCCTGCCGCGCGTGCGCATGAGCGCGGCCGCCGGCTTCTATGACGCGGCCCTGGCCGAGCTGGAGAGCCTGCACGCGCTCGACCGCGGGCAGACGCCCGGCCATCACCTGGGGCTGCCGATCGTGCGCGGGGAACTCAACACCGTCTTCGAGGGCTGCTACACGAGCCACGGTGACATCAAGCGGCTCAACCGCGACGCGGAGAACGCCCTGCTGACCGCGGAGACGGCCGCGACGCTGGCGACCGTGCTGACCGGCGCGCGCTATCCTGCCGCGGAGCTAGCGGAGGCCTGGCAGACGACCTGCTTCCACCAGTTCCACGACATCCTCTGCGGCTGCGCCATCGGCGTGACCTATCGCGAGGCCGACGAGCGGCTGAGCGCGGCGCTCGACGCCGCGGAACAGGTCACGCGGGCCGCGCTGGACGGCCTGGCCGCGGCCGCGGACACGGGCGAGGGGGACGGCGTCCGCATCGTTGTGTTCAACCCGCTGGCCTGGGAGCGCGATGACGTAGTGCGCGTGCCCGTGGCGTCCTTCAACGGCGACATCCCCGCGGGGCTGCTCGACGACCGGGGGGAGTTCATCCCGGTGCAGCTCTGTCCCGGCCCGGAAGGCGCAAACGACCTGCTCTTCATCGCCGCGCAGATGCCCGCGCTGGGGCTGCGCGTGTACCGGCCGGCCGGCCCGCAGTCCGCGCCCGCGGCCGGGGTCGTCGCGGATGCGCAGGCCAACACGCTCGACAACGGCCTGCTGCGGCTGCGCGTCCACCCACAGTCCGGCGCGCTGGACCAACTGATCGATCACGAGGTCGGCCGCGATGTGGCCGGGCCGTGGGCTGGCTGGGGGCCGGAGGCGAAGATCAACGCGGGCATGCTCAACCGCCTGCAGATCCTCTGGG
>MWBF01000006.1 GCA_002068935.1 Chloroflexi bacterium ADurb.Bin325 | reverse complement strand
CCTCACGTCCGCTCCTTCGACTGGCCTTGCGCCGTCGGCGGCGTTGAGCCGTCCACCCGCTCAGGCTGCTCTGTCTCACTCATGGAAGCACTCTGAGCGGAGGGCGTCGCGCAGCGACGCACGCAGTCGAAGGGGCGGCCTTCACGTCCGCTCCTTCGACTGGCCTTGCGCCGTCGGCGGCGTTGAGCCGTCCACCCGCTCAGGATGCCCTCACGGGGGCGCATATCTGGGGCCTCCTGCCTTTGCTGGCCGGGCCTTGCGGGTGTATGATTGGGCGGTGGGCGGCCTCATCCGCCGTACAGACATCATCCGAAGGAACCCTCCATGCGCGCAAACGAGACTGCAATGCAAATCGGCAACGGGCTGCGCGGCCGCCTCAGCCTGGCGACGGCTGGCTGGGGCCCCGACCTCATCACACTGGCCGCGACCTTCTTCCTGGTCGCCCTGGGCCAGGGGCTCTTCAACGGCATCACCACCAACTACTACGTCAACGACCTGGGGCTGAACGGCCAGGAGGTGCTCTGGCTGACCGGCATCCGGGAGATCCCCGGGCTGAGCCTGATGCTCATCGCCGCGCTCATCATGCGCCTGCCCCTGTCCTGGCGGACGGGCATGTCGCTCATTCTGATGGGCATCGGCTTTGCGCTCTACGCCAGCGTCCACTCCTATCTGGCGCTGGCCGCGGTCGTCATCATCGCCAGCATCGGCTTCCACAACTGGATGCCGCTCTCCAACTCGCTGGCGCTGTCGCTCATCCCCAAGGCGGTGGCGGGCCGCACGCTGGGCGCCCTCTCCGCGATCAGCGCGCTGGCGTCCATCCTCGGCATGGGCATCGCGGGCCTGCTGGCGGTCGCGCTGCCGCTGCGCACCTTCTTCGTGCTCGGCGGCATCCTGATCGTGCTGGGCGGGCTGCTCATCTTCCGCGTGCCCGCCTCCATCGGCCAGGAGAGCCGCTCGCAGCCCCGGATGCTGCTCAAGCGGCGCTACTGGCTCTACTACGTGCTGACCCTCTTCGAGGGCTCGCGCATGCAGGTGTTCTCGGCCTTCGGGACGCTTATCCTGGTCCAGGAGTACGGGCTGGACGCGCGGCAGATCAGCCTGTTGATGGTGATCAGCGGCATCGTGAACTTTCTGTTTGCGCGGCGTCTCGGCCACGCGCTGGATCTCGTGGGCGAGCGCATCACGCTGACGGTCAGCTATCTGCTGCTGGCGCTGTGTCTCGTCGGCTATGCGACAGTCCACAACGCGCTGTTCCTCTGCGCCATGCTCGTCGGCATCAACCTGCTCGTCACGCTGAGCATCGGGCTATCGACGTATGTCAACCGCATCGCGCCCGCGGAGGAGCTGACGCCGACGCTGAGCGCGGGGGTCAGCGTCAACCATATTTCGTCGGTGGGCATGTCGCTGCTGGCCGGCTCGCTGCTGGTGCTCGTGGGCTATGAGGCGCTGGCGTGGGGCGCGGCCGGGCTTATCATGCTGTCGGTGCCGTTTGCGCTGATGATTCGTGTGCCGTCCGCCCCGCCCGAGGCCGCGTAAGAGCGCCTGATGCGGCTCGGGAATCCGCTCTGGCTCACCATCCCCCTCCCCTGAGGCCGAGACGAAGGCTCGCGCGTCAGGAGAGGGGCGAGGGAGTGAGGCCGGGCGGGTCAGCGCCCCGCGGCCCACAGGATGCCCTGGCGGAGCACGCGCTGGAAGTTCGGGTCGGGCCAGGTCAGGTTGTCGTGGCCGGACTGGAAGCAGAAGACGCGCGCGTCCCGGTAGGCGCGCGTCCACGCGATGGTCTTCATGCTGCGTGGATGATCCACGGTCAGCAGCGCGTGGCTGTCTTCGCCCGGGCTGGCCATCAGATACGTCTCGTCGATCATCCGCCAGTCCTGGACGCCCGCGGTGATCGGATGGCGCGCGTCTGCAACATGCACGTCGAGGGTCTGGTCGTGGTCAAACTCGAAGCGGCCGCGGTCGGGCAGGCCGCTGATCTCGGCCCAAACCGGCCAGCGCGGATGGGCGAGGATGGCGTGGTGGAGCAGCACGATGCCCTGCGGGGCCGCGCCCAGCCCCTGCAGGGCGGTCAGCGGCTTGCCCGCGTGGCCCGGCAGTCCCGTGTCGGTCGGGTCGTCCATCAGCATCGTGTAGAACAGGACCACGTCGTAGCTGCGCCGCACCTCCTCGGACGAGGCAGCGAAGTCGTCCATGTGCTGGATGTAGGCGTCGATGCCCGGCAGCGCGCGGAAGAGCCGATGAAAGTTCGGCACATCGTAGGCGTGCCCGCCGGTCAGCACAGCGACCTTCACGGGGGAAATGTTAGCAGTCATGGAACCCTCCTGAGTTCAGGGCAGCGGGTGAATCTTCAATCTTTCATCTTCAATCTTCAATTGTCGTGGTAGACCGCCTCGCGCAGCCCTTTGATGTAGCCGATCGCGAACAGGCGGCCGATGGATGAGTAGGCCGGGTTGTCGTTGGTGTCGCCGGCCATCGTCGGCACGTGGTCGGGCCGCAGCACGCCCTCGTAGCCGATATCGCGGTAGGCCCGCATGCACTCGACCATGTCGGTCTGACCGTCGTCGTGGAAGGTCTCGATGAACTTCTCTGGCGTGCCGCGCACATCGCGGAAGTGGACGAAGAAGATCTTGTCCTGGCCGCCGAAATGGCGGATGGCCGCGGGCAGGTCGGGCGTCATCAGCGAGAAGTTGCCCTGGCACAGCGCGATCCCGTTGACCGGGCTGGGCCGGAGGTCGATGAGCCGCTGGTAGTTCTCGATGCTGCGCATGATGCGGCCCAGCCCGTAGATGGGCGAGAGCGGCGGGTCATCGGGGTGCATCGCCAGCTTGACGCCGGCCTCCTCGGCGACCGGGATGACGCAGTCGAGGAAGTAAGCAAGGTTCTCCCACAGCCGCTCCTCGCTCACCTCGCCGTACTCGGTCAGCGGCGCATCGCGCACCAACGCGAAATCGAACTCCGTGGTCAGCGCGGCCCCGCGCGTCGTGACCGCGGTGTCGGTGCGGATCCAGTTGTATACGGGCATCCATTCGTAGCACCAGACCGGGATGCCCAGCCGGCCCATGTTGCGGATCAGCTCGATGGCCGTCTCGATCTCCGCGTCGCGGCCGGGCAGGCCGAGCTTGGCCTTGTGGAGCGGGGGCCGGCCTTCGATGACCGCCAGCTCGAAGCCGCCCTCTTCATAGCCCTGCTTCAGCGCGACGAGCGACTGATAGCTCCAGGGCAGCTCCTCCGGCGGCACATCGAGGCCGCGTCGCCAGTCCATGCCGGAGACGACGTAGTCCACGCCGCACTGTTTCGCCAGCGTCCACAACTGGGTCGGCTGGGCGGGCAATACTTCTGCAATCTTGATCATGGCGAACGGACAACTCCTGGGATCGGATGTTGGGATGATACTCCAACCGGAGGGCGGCGTCAAAGCGCCCCCGGCCGAGCTCGACCGCGCGCTGGCCGTAGAATAGTGGTATAATCAGATCGGTGGACGTCACTGGCCCTGCCGCGGGCGGCGTTGCGGCGATAGCCCTCTATTGCTTCCAGGAGGTTTTGATGGACAACCTGTCGGCCCTGTTCACGACGGATAGCTTGTTGAGCCTGCAAGGCTCGGCGGCCGCGGCCCTGCTGGTCCCGGCGGTGCTGCTGTATCTGATCGGGGATGGCTTCAGGCCCTTTGCCAAGTGGGTTTCGTTCGTCATCGCGCTCGGCCTGTCTTACCTGGTGGCCGCGCTGGCGCAGGATCAGTCGGTCCTCAAGTGGGTCCTGGCGTTCTTCAACGGCTTTCTGGTCTTCGCCTCCGCCGTCGGCATCAACCAGGCCGCGGCCCAGCAAGGCTCCCTCGGCGCGACGCCGGTCACTCCGCCCGGAGGCCCGCGCTCGGCGCGCAGCGCCCGGCCCCTGGACCCGAAGACGAAGAGGCTGTTCGAGAGCTGGTTCTGACGTGGGCGGGCCGACGACATAGCGTCGGCCCGTTGGCTGTGTACAACTGACCGATGAGGAGATTGACGATGACTTCAAGCCCGAACGGAGCTGCCAGGGACGTGCTGGCCGCGCAATCCGGCCTGGCCCGCACAGAGGACGGGCTGCTGTTCCGCGACCTCAACAAGAACGGCCGGCTGGATGTCTACGAGGACCCTCGCCGGCCCGTGGCCGACCGCGTCGAGGATCTGTTAGGCCAGATGACGCTGGCGGAGAAGGCCGGGATGCTCTTCATTGACGGCGCGGTCGTCAACGAGGATGCGTCCCTCGATCCGCGGCCCGACGGCCCGCCGTTCCCGCGCGCCGCGGTCACGCAGATGACCGAGCGGAACCTCAACCACTTCAACCTCTGGCAGATTCCCGCCGCGCAGGTCGTCGCGAACTGGTATAACAACCTGCAACGTTTTGCGGAGCAGACGCGGCTGGGCATCCCGGTGACCATCGCCTCTGACCCGCGCAACCATTTCAGCCGCAACATCTTTGCGATGTCGGCGACGGACTTCTCGCAGTGGTGCGAGACGCTGGGCTTCGGCGCGCTCGGCGACGCGGAGCTGGTCAGGCGATTTGCGGACATGGTGCGGGAGGAGTATCTCGCGGTAGGCATCCGGGTGGCGCTGCACCCGCAGATCGACCTGGCGACCGAGCCGCGCTGGCCGCGCATCAGCGGCACGTTCGGCGAGGATGCGCACCTGACCGCCCGGTTAGGCCGGGCCTACATCGAAGGCTTCCAGGGCCGCCAGCTCGGCCCGCACAGCGTCGCGTGCATGGCCAAGCACTTTCCCGGCGGCGGCCCCCAGAACGAGGGCCTCGACCCGCACTTCGAGTTCCAGAAGGGCCAGATCTATCCGGGCCACAACTTCGACTATCACCTGATCCCGTTCGAGGCCGCGCTCGCAGCCGGCGCCGCGGCCATCATGCCCTACTACGGCGTGCCGGTCGACCAGACGGACGAGAACGTCGCGATGTCGTTCAACCGGGCGATCATCACCGGGCTGCTGCGCGAGAAGTACGGGTATGACGGCGTGATCTGCACCGACTGGGGGCTGATCACCGACTCGCGCATGGGCGATGTCGTCTGGCCGGCGCGCGCCTGGGGCGTGGAGCACCTCAGCGAGGCCGAGCGCGTGCGCAAGGCGCTCGAGGCGGGCGTGGATCAGTTCGGCGGCGAGAACCGCTCGGATCTGGTGGAGGCGCTGGCGCGAGACGGCCGGCTGTCCGAGGCGCGGCTGGATGCATCGGTGCGGCGGCTGCTGCGCCAGAAGTTCGAGCTGGGCCTGTTCGACAACCCGTTCGTGGATCCCGGTCGGGTGGCCGAGGTGTTCGGCCGGCCCGAGGTCCTGGCCGCGGGCGCGGCCAGCCAGCGCCGCGCGATGACGCTGCTGAAGAACGAGGGGCAGATCCTGCCGCTCGGCGGCCGGCCCAGGCTCTATGTGCAAAATCTGGATGCGCAGGTCGCGGGCCGGTACGCCGAGGTCGTCGCGACGCCGCAGGAGGCGGAGCTGGCAGTTGTGCGTCTGGAGACGCCCTGGGTACCGGTCGAGACGCTGAACCCGATGGCGCGCGGCTTCCACCACGGCGACCTGGACTTCAAGGCCGCGGCGAAGGAAGAGCTTCTGGCGCTGCTTCGTAGCGTGCCCACGGTCGTCGTCATCTACCTGGATCGGCCCGCGGTCATCCCGGAGATCGCCGCGGCGGCCCGCGGCCTGCTGGCGGACTACGGCGCGACCGACGCCGCAGTGCTGGACGTGGTCTTTGGCCGGGCGCGGCCGGAGGGCAGGCTGCCCTTCGAACTGCCCTCCTCGATGGAGGCCGTCCGGCGGCAGAAGCCCGACCTTCCGCATGACTCGGAGGATCCGCTCTTCCCCTTCGGGTTCGGGCTGGAGATGTGATAGACTCGTAGCGTTGCCCGGACCATCCAGCAGGAAGCTCGCCATGCAAGAGACCCTCTACGCGGAACGTTATCGTCCGCAGTTTCACTTCACCGCCGCGCGCGGCTGGCTCAACGACCCCAACGGCCTCGTCTACTACGACGGGGAATACCATCTGTTCTTCCAGCACAACCCTGACAGCGTGGAGTGGGGCAACATGACCTGGGGCCACGCGGTCAGCCCCGATCTCGTGCACTGGCGGCAACTGCCCAATGCGCTGCTGCCCGACGAGATGGGCACGATGTTCTCCGGCTCTGCGGTCGTGGACTGGGAGAACACCGCGGGCTTCCAGACGGGGGCGCACAGGACGCTGGCCGCGCTCTACACCGCGGCCGGCAATTACTCGCCCGAATCGCAGGGCAAGCCGTTCACCCAGTGCCTTGCGTACAGCAATGACCGGGGCCGCACGTGGACCAAGTATGCGGATAACCCGGTGCTGCCGCACATCCGGAGCGAGAACCGCGACCCGAAGGTGGTCTGGCACGCGGGGACGCAGCGGTGGATCATGGCCCTCTATCTCGACGGCCGCGATTTCGCCTTCTATGCATCGCCGGATCTCAAGACGTGGGGCCATTTGCACGATATGACCGTGCGCGACTGCGATGAATGCCCCGACTTCTTCGAGATGCCGGTCGAGGGCGGCGCGGGCGAGCGGCGCTGGGTGTGGACTGCCGCAAACGGGCGCTACCTGGTTGGCCGGTTCGACGGCCGACGGTTCACGCCGGAGGCCGAGCACGGGCCGGACCCCCAGACCGGCGAATACACGGCGCACAGATCCGATTGGGGCGCAAACTTCTACGCGGTCCAGACCTACAGCGACATCCCGCCGACGGATGCGCGGCGCATCCAGGTCGCCTGGATGGCCAGGGGCGCCTACCCGGACATGCCCTTCAACCAGCAGATGGGCTTCCCCTGCGAGCTGACGCTGCACCGGACGCCGAAGGGCTTCCGGCTGCGCCGGCGGCCCGCGCGCGAGATCGCGCGGCTGCGCGACGCGACGGTCACGCGCGCGGATGTGCTGCTTTCGGATGGCGAGACCGCGCTGGCGGAGTCGGCCGACAGCCTGTGGCGCATCGCGGCGGTGCTGGAGCCGCGCGGCGCGCGCGCGGTGGGGCTGCGCGTGGCGGGCCAGGAGATCGGCTACGACGTCGCCAGCCAGCAGTTGACCTGCCTGGGCCGCGCCGCGCCGTGCGAGCTGGTCGACGGCCGCCTCGCGCTGGAAGCGCTGGTGGATCGTACGTCCATCGAGGTCTTCGCCAACGCGGGCCGCGTCTCGCTCAGCTCGTGCTATCTGCCCGCAGACCTCGCGAGCCGCGTTGCAGCGTATGCCTCGGCCGGCGCGGCCCGGCTGGTCAGCCTGGAGGCGTCCACGTTGCGCTCGATCTGGTAGGGGCGGCCCGCGCGCTGCAAATTGCTCTGGCCGGCCTTCGATAGTCTGCGAAGGCCGACCTGGCAATGGTGGCCGTGACTTCAGTCGCCGGGGAACTTTTTAGACGATCTCGGAGACCGATCAGAGCAGATTTTCGGATAGACCCCAAGGAGGTATCATCATGCCTGATTTCATCCCGTACACCCGACGCCAGCTCGATGCCGTGCTGGAACACCTCGCGTCCGCGATCTACACGCCGGTCGCGCCGCTCGAGATCGCCGCGTGGCGCACGCGTGAGCCGGTCCCCTATGCGCAACGGCAGAGCGGCGAGCCGCTGCAACCGGTCATCGGAGAGAGCTGGGGCACGCTGTTCGACTGCGCCTGGTTCCGCTTCACCGGCGTGATCCCGCCCGCGGCCGCGGGACAGACGGTCGTCCTGCTGCTCGATGTCAACGGCGAGATGTGCGTGTTCGACGCGGCCGGCGAGCCGGTGCGCGGGCTGACCAACCTCTCCTCGACCTATGATTTCTCGCTGGGCCGGCCGGGCAAGCGCGTGCTGCCCCTTGCGTCGCCCGCGGCCGGCGGCGAGCAGGTGGAGGTGTGGGCCGATGTCGGGGCCAACGATCTGTTCGGCAACCTCCAGGAGAACGGCGCGGTCCGCGAGGCGACCATCGCGATCTGCAACGAGGCGGTTCGCGACCTGTATTATGACTTCGAGGTGCTGCTCGATGCGCTGAAGGTGCTGCCGCCGACATCCGCCCGGCACGCCCAGATCCTCGTCGCGCTCAACGACGCGGCGCATGCCTGCTGGAACGGCATCACCGCGGAGTCGCTTGCCGCCGCGCGGGCCGCGCTGGCGGAGGTGTTGAGCAAGCGCGGGGGCGACCCGTCGCTCTCGGTCAGCGCGATCGGCCACGCGCACATGGATCTGGGCTGGCTGTGGCCCATCCGCGAGACCAAGCGCAAGGGCGCGCGCACCTTCTCCACCGCGCTGGCGAACCTGGAGCGGTATCCGGACTACGTGTTTGCGGCCAGCCAGGCGCAGTACTTCCAGTGGATGAAGGAGGAATACCCCGGCCTGTATGCGCGCATCCGGGCGGGGGTGGCGGCCGGCCGCATCGAGCCGCAGGGCGCGCTCTGGGTGGAGTGCGACACCAACGTGACGGGCGGCGAGTCGCTGATCCGCCAGATCCTCTACGGCCGGCGCTTCTTCCAGGCCGAGTTCGGCGTCGACCCGCGCTATATCTGGCTGCCCGATGCCTTCGGCTACACCGCGGCGCTGCCGGGCATCATGGCGCGCGCCGGGCTGCACACCTTCTGCACGCAGAAGCTGAGCTGGAGCCTCATCAACAAGTTCCCGCACCAGTCGTTCTGGTGGGAGGGGGTCGATGGCTCGCGCGTGCTGGTGCACATGCTGCCGGAGGAGACGTACAACAGCCCCGCGGCCCCGCGTTCGCTTGCGCGCATCGAGGAGAACTATCGCGACAAGGGCGTCTCCGACATGGCGCTGATGGTCTACGGCATCGGCGACGGCGGCGGCGGGCCGGGCGAGGAGCACCTGGAACGGCTGGCGCGGCTGCACAACTTTGCGGGCCTGCCGCCGGTCGAGCAGGAGTGGTCCGCGGCCTTCTTCGAGCGGTGGGCCAAGGACGCCGCACGCTTCGCCGCGTGGCGCGGGGAGCTGTATCTCGAACGACACCAGGGCACCTACACGACCGAGGCCGCAAACAAGCGCTACAACCGGCGGCTGGAGGAGGGGCTACGCGCGTGGGAGCTCTGGGCGAGCCTGGCGCAGGCCACCGCGGGCGCGGCCTACCCGCATGAGCGGCTGACGGCCATCTGGCACGAGGTGCTGCTGTACCAGTTCCACGACATCCTGCCCGGCTCGTCGATCAAGCGCGTCTACGACGAGAGCGTCGCGCGCTATGCGCTGCTGCTGGCGGAGGTCGAGGCGGGCATCCAGGCGGCGCAGGGCGTGCTGGCCGGCGCATCCGCAGGCCCGGCCGCGGACGCCGCGTTCATCGTGTTCAACCCGCTGTCGTGGCCGCGTTCGGAATGGGTGCGCGCGGGCGATGCATGGCAGCGCGTGACGATCCCGGCGCTGGGCTACGGCGTCGTGCACGCCGGCCCCGCGGCCGAGCCGATACCCGCGCTCCGGGCGAGCGCGGAGGCGCTCGAAAACGATCTGCTGCGGGTGACCTTCGCGCCGGACGGCGCGATCGCATCCATCCAGGACAAGACCACGGGCCGCGAGGCCGTGGCCCCGGGACAGGCCGCCAACCGTTTCGTCGTCTATCGCGACTACGGCGACGCCTGGGACTTCCCGATGGACTATGCGGAGTCTGCCCCGGCGTCGCTGGAGCTCGCGGGGAGCGAGCCGTTCGTGGACGGGCCGCGCGCGGTCGTCCGGCGGACGTATCGCATCGGCCATTCGGAGCTGGTGCAGGAGGTCAGCCTGACCGCGGGCCAGCCGTACCTCGTCTTCGATACGCGCGTGCGCTGGCTGGAGCCGATGACCATGCTGCGCGTGCAGTTCCCGGTGGACATCCGTGCGCTGGAGGCCACACACGAGATCCAGTTCGGCCATATCCGCCGCCCCACGCACCGTAATACGACCTGGGATCTGGCGCTGGACGAGGTGCCGAGCCACAAGTGGGTGGATCTGTCGGAGCGGGATTACGGCGTCGCGCTGCTCAACGACTGCAAGTACGGGCACAGGGTCAAGGACAACGTGCTCGACCTCAACCTCATCCGCAGCGTGCCGTATCCGGGCCCGCGGCTCGTCGCGGACTCGGATGTCGCGCCGGGCCAGCCGCATCACGCCTACACCGACCAGGGCGAGCATACGTTCCGCTATGCGCTCTACCCGCACGCGGGCGATCCGATCGCCGCGGGCGTCGTGCAGGCGGCCTATGCGTTCAACCAGCCGCTCCGGGCCGACCGGCTGTCGGCCATGCCCGCGGCCCCGTCCGGCTCCTTCATGCAGCCGACCCCGGACACCGTGATCGTCGAGGCGGTCAAACGGGCCGAGGACGGCAAGGATCTGATCGTGCGGCTCTATGAATCCGCGGGGCAGCGCACGCGCGCCCGGCTGACGATCGGGCTGCCGTTGACAGAGGTCGTCGAGACGGATCTGATGGAGGTTCCGCTGGAGGAACAGGACGGTGTAACCCTGGACGGCGACGCCATCCACCTGGATCTGCGGCCGTTCGATATCCGGACGCTGCGGCTGCGGATGTAAGGCGTCTATCCGAAGGCTGTCGAGCGCCGGCCTCACCCCCTCGCTCCCCCTCTCCTGACGTGCGAGCTTTCGGCTCGCACGTCAGGAGAGGGGGATGGGCGCAGGCCAGAGCTATTCTCGGATAGATCGCAAGATATATCCGAGCCCTATTTGATGCCCACGCGGATGCGCGGGTTGAGGAAGCTGTAGAGCAGGTCTGCGGCGAGGTTGGAGAGGCTGAAGACGAGCACCACGACCATGCTGCACGCCTGGATGAGGATCAGGTCGCGGCGCTGGATGGCGTAGACGAGCAGGCGGCCCAGCCCGGGATAGCCGAACACCTGCTCGGTCACGATCAGCCCGCCGATGAGATAGCCGATGCCCATCGCGACGATGGTCACGGTGGGCAGCAGCGCATTGCGCAGCACGTGCCGGAACAGCACCTGCATCCGCGGCAGGCCCTTCAGCTCCGCCGCGCGCACGTAGTCGGTGCGCAGCACATCGATGGTGCTGGCGCGAGTCATGCGCGCGACATAGCCGAGGCTGGTCAGGCTGACGGTGATCGCGGGCAGGATCAGCGAGGGCAGGGCCGCGCGGAAGCTGCTGTCGGGACTGATCGAGGAGTTGGCCGGCAGCACTGCAAGCGCAAAGGCGAAGAGCGCGATGAGCAGGAGCGCGGTGACGAACTCCGGCAGGCCGACAAAGGCCATGGTGAGCGCGGAGATGGCCTGATCCACCAGCTTCTCGCGGTTGAGCGCGGCCAGCACGCCGAGCGCGATGCCGAGCGGCACGTACAGCGCCAGCGCGATGACCGCGAGCATGGCCGAGTTGCGCAGGCGGCTCATCACCATCGGGCGGACGGGCTGGCGGCTCGTCAGCGAGTTGCCCCAGTCGCCGCGCACGAACTTCGTCAGCCAGTCGGCGTACTGCACGTATGCGGGGCGGTTCAGCCCCAGCTCCTGGCGCAGGTTCTCGACCGCCTTCTCCGTGGCGAACTGGCCGAGCGAGACCTGGGCCACGTCGCCGGGCAGGATCTGAGTCGCGACGAAGATGACGATGGAGGCGAGCAGCATCGTCAGCAAGATAAGCCCCAGGCGGCGGAGCAGGTAAGCGGTCAAGAGATCCTCGCCGAGGGGCGCTGAAGCGCCCACTACGAACAGAATTGGCTTGTAGTAGGCATTTGAGCGCCTTGTTGTTGTTGAGAGGCGCTGAAGCGCCCACTACGAACAGAATTGGCTTGTAGTAGGCGCTTGAGCGCCTTGTTGTTGTTGAGAGGCGCTGAAGCGCCCACTACGAACGGCGTTGGTTTGTAGTAGGCGCTTGAGCGCCTTGTTGTTGTTGAGAAGCGCTGAAGCGCCCACTACGAACGGCGTTGGCTTGTAGTAGGCGCTTGAGCGCCCATTACGAACCCTGTTGCAGCGCGGCCAGCTCGGCCAGCGGGCGGTGACAGCAGATGCGGTGGCCGTTGGCGCCCTCGCGCCACGGCGGCTCCTGCTGTTCGCAGATCGGCCCGATCTTGCGCGGGCAGCGCGTATGGAAGCGACAGCCGGACGGGACGCCGACCGCGCTGGGCACGCTGCCCTCCAGCCGGATGCGCTCCTGGGGCGCGTCCGGGTCGGGCGTCGGCGCCGCGGAGAGCAGCGCCTCGGTATACGGATGGTACGGCGGGCCGAACACCTCGCTCGCCGGGCCGGTCTCCCAGATGCGGCCCAGATAGACCACCGCGATCCAGTCCGCCAGATGCCGCACGGCCGCCAGGTCGTGCGAGATAAACAGATACGACGTGCCCTGCGCCTGTTGCAGATCGACGAGCAGGTTCATCAGCGAGGCCTGGACGGAGACATCCAGCGCGGAGATCGGCTCGTCGCAGATGACGACCGCGGGGTCCGCGGCCAGGGCGCGGGCGATGGCGACGCGCTGCTTCTCGCCGCCGCTCAGCTCGTGCGGCAGCCGGTTGACGTAATCCTCCGGCAGGTTGACCGCGCGGAACAGCTCCGCGACGCGCGGCCGCACCTGTCCGCGCGAAAGCCCGCGCAGCCGGACGAGCGGCCGCGCGACGCTCTCGCCGACGGTGTGCTGCGGGTTGAGCGAGGCGTCCGGGTTCTGGAAAACCATCTGGATCTCGCGCAGCGCGGCCATGGGCCGCTGCCGCGCAAGATAGGGCAGCCGGGCCCGCTCCAGCCGGATCTCGCCGTCGGTGGCCTCCTCCAGCCCGGCGATGCAGCGGGCAAAGGTCGTCTTGCCGCAGCCGCTTTCGCCGACGACGCCCAACGTGAAGCGGCGCGAGAGCCCGGCGGACATGCCGTCCACCGCGTGCACCGCGCGCGTCCGGCGCTGCCACAGGTCGCGCAGCCCGCGAGGCAGGGGATAGTGTTTGGGGGGATCTCCCGCCACCGCCGGCACGCGGTCAGGTGATCCGGCCCCGCCTCGACGAGGGGCGGCTGCGCGACGCGACAGGCGTCTTCGACCAGCGGACAGCGCGGGGCAAAGATGCAGCCGGCCGGCAGGCGGTCGGGCCGGGGGATGGAGCCGGGGATGGTGTGCAGCGCGGCGCGCTGCGGCCGGTCGCCCGACCGCGCCACCGAAGGCACGCAGCCCAACAGCCCGATGGTGTACGGGTGGCGCGCGGCCCTGAAGATCTGGCGTACGTCCCCCTGTTCGACGAGCTGGCCCGCGTACATGACGCCCACGCGCTGACACAGCCGCGCGACGACGCCCAGGTTATGGGTGATGTAGAGCACCGCGGCGTCATAATCGGCCAACAGCTCGCGCACCAGATCGAGGATGACTGCCTCGGTCGTCACGTCCAGCGCGGTGGTCGGCTCGTCCATGATGAGCAGCCGCGGGTTGGTGGTCAGCGCGCCGGCGATCAGCACGCGCTGGAGCATCCCGCCGCTGAGCTGGTGCGCATAGCGCCGCGCGACCGACTCCGGGTCCGGCATGCGCACGCGCGCGAGCATCTCGATCGCCTTTGCGCGTGCCTGGCCGGCGGACATGCCGAGGTGGGCGCGCGCGATCTCGGCGATCTGTTCGCCCACGGTCAGCGCGGGGTTGACGGCCGCGGCGGGGTCCTGGTGCACCATCGTGATGCGCACGCCCCACACGCGGCGCATCTCAGCGCGCGTGAGCGCCAGCAGGTTCGCGCCGTCCAGCGTGACGACGCCGCCGGTGATCCGCCCGTTCTCCGGCAGATAACGCACCAGCGCGCGGGCCAGCGTGGTCTTGCCGGAGCCGGATTCGCCGACCAGGCCGTAGATCTCGCCGCCGTCGATGTGCAGCGAGACGTCGCGCACGGTGGGCAGCAGCCCGCCCGCGGTCGCGTAGGCCACCGTCAGGTTGCGGACGTCCAGCACCGGGCCTGTGCTCATGCGCTCACCCCGCCGGGCAGGAGCATCCGGCGCAGCCCGTCGCTGAGGAAGCCGACGCCGACGACGAGCAGCGCGATGGCGCCGGCAGGAAAGAGCAGCACCCAGCCGGCCTGCTGGAAGTAGGTGCGCGCCTCGCCGACCATCAGGCCCCAGTCGGGCGAGGGCGGCTGCACGCCGAGGCCGAGGAAGCCGAGCGACGCCACCAGGAAGATGGCGTAGGAGAAGCGCATCGATGCCTCGACCGCCAGCGGCGGCAGGACGTTCGGCAACAGCTCATGGAACATGATGTATGCGCTGCGCTCCCCGCGCAGCCGGGCCGCCTCGACGAACTGCCGCGTCTTGAGATCCAGCACGACGCTGCGCACCACGCGCGCGACCATCGGGATGTAGAGGAAGCCGACGACGAAGACGACGTTGGCGCGCGATGGGCCGAGCGAGCCGAGGATGATCATGGCGAGCAGGAGCGGCGGCAGCGCCAGCAGCACGTCCACCAGGCGCATGGCGAGGTCGTCGATCGGCCCGCCGTAGTATCCCGCGAGCAGGCCGAGCGTCAGGCCGAGCAGGACGGCCAGCAGGGTGCCGGAGCCGGCGACGACGAACACGTCCCGGCTCCCGATTAGGATGCGGCTGAAGATGTCACGGCCAAACTGATCCGTGCCGAAGATATGTTGTGCGGAAGGCGGCTGCAAGCGCTCCGACAGCTTCTGGTCGGCGTAGCCGTAGGGCGCGACCCATGTGCCGATGACGGCCATCAACAGGAAGAACCCCACGATCGTGACGCCGATCGCGGTTGCCGGATAGCGTCGCAGCCGCCAAAAGGTCATGGCGCGATATACACCCGGCGCAGATCCAGCGCGGTGGCGAGCGCGCTCGTCGGCACGACGCCCTTGATGTTCGACCGTGCGCCCCACAGGTTGTTGGCGAAGAACGGCACGATGATCGAGCCGCGGTCGATGAAGATCTGCTGGATGTCCTTGTAGAGCTGCGCGCGCACCGCCGGATCCATCTCGTTGGCAGCCTGGGCCGCGAGCTTGTCCATCTCCTCGTCGCACCAGTGGCTCTCGTTCCACGGGGCCGCGCAGGTGTAGGCGAGATCCAGATAGGGCTGCGGGTAGGGCCGCGAGCCCCAGTCGGTGATGGCGAAGTCCGCTTCCAGCCAAAGGTTATCTGCGCCGTAGTAGACGTCGGACGGCACGGACTGGATCTCCACGGTCACGCCCGCCTCGGCCAGTTGTTCCTTCCAGATGGTCGCGATGGCCGGGATCGGCGAGAGCTGCTGCGTGGTCAGGCTGATGGTCAGCCCGTCGCCGTAGCCCGCCTCCTGGAGGAGCTGCTTAGCCTTCTCGACATCGCGCACCGGCTCCGGCGCATCCAGATAGAGCTCCGCATAGCCGGGGCCGATGGGGGTGTCGCGGCCGGTCACGCCCAGCCCCTCGAACGCTGCATCGAGGATGGCCTTGCGGTCGGTCGCGGCCTTGAACGCCTGGCGCACCCGCACATCGGCGGCCGGTCCGCGGTCAGAGCGCATGCGCAGGATGAAGGTGGTGTTGGACGGCTTCTGATACACCTCGACGTTGGGATCCGCCTCCAGCGTCTTGACGAACTCGGAGGGCAGATAGATGAGATAGTCGATCTGGCCGCCGCGCAGCGCCTCGACCTGGGCCGAGGGATCGCCCATGAAGATGAACTCCATGCCGTCCAGGTAGGGCAACTGGTTGCCATCCGCGTCCTTCATCCAGTAGTTCGGGTTGCGCTTGAAGGTCAGGCGGTCCTCGGGCAGGTACTGGTCGATGATGAACGGGCCGGTGCCGTTGAACTGCGTCTTGAAGTCCTCGGTCGTGCTGTCCACGATGACCGCGTGGTAGTCGCCCAGGTCGAGCAGGAAGTCGGGGTTGGGCTTAGCGAGGGTGATGACCAGGGTGGCGTCGTCGGGCGCCTGCACATCGGTGATGTTCTTATAGAGCTCGACCGTCGCCGCGCCCACCTCCGGGTCGCGCAGGCGGTCGAAGGTGAACTTTGCGTCGTTGCTGGTGAGCGTCTTGCCGTCATGGAAGTGCACGCCCTGGCGCATCTTGAACGTCCAGGTCAGGCCGTCGGCGCTCGCCTCCCAGCTTTCCGCAAGGCTGCGGGCCGGGTCGGGGCGGTTGTCCTCGTCGATGTAGACCAGGAATTCAGCCCACTGGCGGGTGATCTCGTCGTCTGCTACGGTGGAGAGGAAGGCCGGGTCCAGGTTGGTCGGCGCAAAGAACGCGTGGCGCAGGATGCCGCCGTATTTCGAGGGCGCCGCGGCGGCCTCTTCCCCCGCGGGCTGCGCGGCCGCGGGTTCAGCGGCGGGCTGCGCGGGGGCTGCCGGCGGCGCACACGCGCTCAGCAGCAGGCTGACCAGCACGACCAGGGCCAGCAGGACGTTGAATCTGCGTGCGGATGTCATATTAGCCTCCTGTACGTGAAACCGAACGATGGCTCAGTTTACCACAATCGGGCGACGGCTGAAACTGCCGCCTGCCCGTGTTCCGGGGTTCGAGATGCGAGCGGGAGCGGAGGCGTCCTTCGCCCCTGCGCGGCGAAGCCGCCGCGCGCTCATGCCTCCTGGAAGGCGGCGTCGAGCGCCTCGGCCACGAAGAACGGGTCGGTGCCGATGACGCTGGCCGCGTAAAGCTCCATCGCGCCGATGTCGCCCGTGCGGTTCATCGGGTCGCCGCGATCCACGATCCGGGCCAGGACGGGAAAGCCGCTCCAATCCTCGGCCGCGGGCCCGATGGGCGGCATCTGGATCGCGACGTTGAAGCTGGTGACGCCGAACTGCTTCACGAAGGTGTCGAGCACCGTGAAGATGGCGTCCTTGAGGTTATCGTTCAGGCTCGACGCTATCAGCAGCGTCTCGCGCTCCTTGACCGGCGTCAGCGAGACGGCCACGCTCACGTTCCGCCAGGCGAACCCGAGCTGGAGGGCGCGGTGGACCGCGTGCAGGTCGTCGAAGTAGTTGGCGGCGTACTGCGCGCAGTAGGCCGCGGCCTGGCGGCGCAGAAACTCCACCTTGGAATAGTGCATGTCGCGCGTGAGGGTCATCTGCGTATGGCCGTGGACGAGCGAGGCCGCGGCCTTCCAGACGCAGTTCCACATAAAGAAGAAGTAGCTGGCCGACGGGTCGGCCGCGTGCGCCTTCTGGCCCCATTTCCAGGCCGTGTCGATGTAGTCGCGCACCCGCTCGCGCGTGAGGGCCAGCGGGTGATGCTCGTCGAAGATAACGATGCCGTGCGAGCCGTCATACTTGGCGACATTGCTGGCCGTGATGGAGTGCTTCCCCTGCACCCGGCCGAAGGTGTCGGCGGGCGTGCCGTCCAGCGGGTGGCAGAAGGGGTCGTTGCGCGTCTCCGCGATGACGCGGTCGAGGTCGGCGGTCCCGCGCACCTCCAGCGGACGCCGTGCGCGCAGCTCGTTGTAGAGCGCGCCCTCCCAACTGACGCGGTTCGTGACCTTGATGATCTGCTGGTTGGCGACGGCCTCGACCGAGCCGAAGTAGCCCCGGATCCAGTCGTGCATGGCCTCGGGCGCTGCCAGCGCGCCGGACACCTCGCTGACGGAGAAGATACGGTCGAAGCGCTCCTGATCCTCATCGGATAGGGCCGCGACCATCTCCGGCAGGTTCAGGATCCTGGGCGCAACCTCGTGCGCGGGCTGCGCCGGCGGCTCCCGGCGTTTCTCGAGGCCGGTTGAGTTCAGCATGGGCTCTCCTTCTCTGTTGCGCGGCCGTAGGCCGTCGCCAGGGCGCTCTCCACGAGCGCGGGGATGATGGCCGACCGGTATGCGCGCGAGGCGCGCAGCGGGTTGCTGCGCGGCTGCGCCTCTTCCTGCGCAAGGCGCGCAGCCTCGGCCCAGGTTGCGGGCGCCGGCCGCGCGGCGTGCAGGAAGGCCTCGGCGCGCGCCGCGCGGAAGGGCGTCGCCGCGACCGGCCCCAGCGCGATCGTCGCGGCCGCGATGCCGCCGTCCGCGGCCAGGATCAGCCGGGCCGCGCAGTTGATGGTGGGCAGGATCAGCGACGGGCGGCGGCCGGCGCGCTGCCAGGCCGTGCCCCAGGCGGCCGCGGGCCGCGGGAAGCGGATGTGCGTGATGAGCTGGCGCGTGGGGTCGACGGTCGAGCGGCCCGGGCCGGCGAAGAGGCTCGCGACGGGCTGCCATGTCTCGCCGGACAGATCCACGATGCGCGCCTCGGCCTCCAGCGCGAGCGCTACGATGGCCCCGTCGGCCGCGGGCATGGCCTGGACGAGGTTGCCGGCCCAGGTCGCCGCGTTCTGGATCGCGGCCACGCCGACCGACGCCGCGGCCTCGGCCAGCGCGTGGATGTGCTGGCGGATGAACGGATGGTCGCGCAGCTCCGCAAAGGTGACGCACGCGCCGACCTCGACATGCCCCGCGGCCACGCGGATCTCGCGCAGCCCGGGGATGCCCGTGATGTCCACCAGGCAGGCCGGCGTGCGCTTGCCGGAACGCATGTCCGGCAGGAGGTCGGTGCCGCCGGCGATGATGCGCGCGCGGCCGCGGTGTTCGTCCAGGAGCGCGAGCGCGGCCTCTACCGAGGCGGGGGTGACATAAGTCGTCATGCAGCGTCGCTCCGGATGGCGGCCAGCACGCGCTCCGGCGTGGCCGGGATGGCGCGCAGCCGTCGGCCGATCGCGCGCGAGGTCGCGTTGATGATCGCGGGCACCGCGGGCAGCATGGCGGCCTCGCCCAGCCCCTTGACGCCGAACGGGCCGTGGCGGCCGGCCACCTCCACGAGCAGCACGTCGATCTGCGGCATGGATCTGGCGGTCGGCAGATAGTAATCGGCCAGCCCGGTCGTGTGGCCCGGCAGCACCTCCTCCAGCAGCGCCGCGCCGACCCCCATCAGCACCGCGCCCTCGATCTGCCCCTCCGCGTCGGGGCGGTTGATCACGCGGCCGACGTCGTGGGCCGCGATCATGCGCAGCACGCGAACCTCGCCGGTGCGCAGATCCGTCTCGACCTCGGCGACGTGCGCGCCGGTCACGAACAGGGGCAGGTAGGTGGGCCGGGTCTCGGCCGGGAAGCGGTCGGACAGGTCGAAGACGCCGCGCACGCGGCGCGCATGGCCGATGCGGTCGAACTCGGCCGCGACCTCGGCCAGCGTAACCTCCGCGTGCGTGGTCGGGCTGGTCACGCGGCCGGCCTGCAACATGAGGGTGTCGGGCGCGGCGTCGAGCAGCTCCGCCGCGATGCCTAGCAGCACGGCGCGCAGGTTCGTGGCCGCGGAGACGACCGCGCCGCCCACGAAATAGGTCGCGCGCGAAGCGCCCTGGATGCCGCTGTCGGGCGCGCGCCCGGTGTCGGCGTTGACCACCGCGACGTGCGCGCGCGGGACGCCGAGCGTCTCCGCGGCCATCTGCGCCATCGCGGTGTTGGTGCCCTGGCCGTAGTCGGGCGCGGTGCAGTAGATGGTGAACTGGCCGTCGCGCGTCAGCTCCGCGTGCGCCTCGATGCGGAGCGAGCCGGACTTGCCGAAGCGGTACCACATGCCGGCCAGCCCGACCCCGCGGCGCACGGGGCCGGCCGCCTCGTTGAACGCCGCGGCGTCCGCCAGCAGCGCGCGGTAGTGCGGCTCCACCGCGGCCAGCACCTCGACAAAGCCGAGCGACTCGCCGGTGGAGTAGCCGAGCCAGGTCGTCTCCCCGTCGAGCAGCGCGTTCGCGCGGCGCAGCGCCAGCGGATCCATGTCGAGCGCCTGGGCCAGCTCGTCGAGCAGGCATTCCGTGGCGAACGCGGCCTGCGCGGTGCCGTAGCCGCGGTACTGGCCCGCCTTCGGCCCGTTCGTGTAGACCGTGCGCGCGCTGAGATCGACCGCGGGCCAGCGATACGGGCCGCCGCTCGCGATGATCGCATAGTTCGGGATGTACTTGCCGCCGCTGTCGTATGCGCCGGTGTTTGCGTCGATCTCCGCGCGCAGCGCCAGGAGCCGGCCCGCGCGCGTCGCGGCGATGCGGTTGTGTACGACATACGGGTGGCGCTTGGGCGAGGCGGCGAAGGACTCGCGGCGCGTGAACATCAGGCGGGCGGGCCGGCCCGTGCGCAGGACCGCGAGCGCGGTCGCCACGAAGGGCCAGGGGTCCTGCTTGCCGCCGAACGACCCGCCGGTGGGCGGCAGGATGACGCGTATCTGCTCCAGCGGGAGGGCGAGCGCGCCCGCGATGTACTTTTGCTGATAGTAGGGCTCGTGCGTCCCGCCGATGATCGTGAGGCGGCCCGCATCGTCCGGGTAGCCGAGCACGGTCTCCCGTTCGAGCGCGCTGTGTTCCAGGTAGGCCGTGCGGTATTCGCGCGCCAGGCTCACCTCCGCCGCGGCCAGCGCCGCGGGCAGATCGCCCATCTGCAACTGCTCTGCGGAGAGCACGTTGCCGTCGCCCGCGATGTGCGGCGCGCCGGGCGCCAGCGCGTCGGCAACCTCGAAGGCGTGCGGCAAAATGTCGTAGCGCACATCGATGGCCGCGACCCCCTCCGCCGCGGCGGCCGGCGTCTCGGCGACCACGAGCGCGATGGGCGCGCCGACCATGCGCAGCGTCGCGCCGACCGGCGCGAGCAGCGGCTCGTCCTCGCTGTAGTCGCCCAGCCCGTTCTCGCCGGGGATGTCCTCGGCGGCCAGCACCGCGACGACGCCCGGCACGCGGCGCGCCGCGGCCGCGTCCAGCGCCAGCAGCCGCGCATGGTGATGGGGCGAGCGCAGGACCTGGACGTGCAGCAGGCCGGGCACGCGCATGTCTTCGACATACTGCGCCGCGCCCGTCACCTTGGCGACCGAGTCCACGCGCAGCGCGCTGCCGCCGATGACCGGGGCCGCCGTCGCGGGCGCGGCCGGGGCAACCTCGCCGCGCAGCGTCGCGGCCGCGGACTGCACCGCGGCGACGATCTTTGCGTACCCGGTGCAGCGGCAGAGCTGGCCGTCCAGCGCCTCGATGACCTGATCCGGGGTCGGGTCCGGCACGCGATCGAGCAGCGCCTTGGCTGACAGCAGCATGGCGGGCGTGCAGAAGCCGCACTGGACCGCGCCGTGCGCGATGAATGCGGCCTGGAGCGGGTACAGCGCGTCCGCCGCGGCCAGCCCCTCGACGGTGAGCACCTCGCGGCCCGCGACCTTGCCCGCGGGCGTCAGGCACGCGCGCACGGGCTGGCCGTCGAGCAGGACGGTGCATGCGCCGCACTCGCCCTCGTAGTCGCAGCCCTGCTTTGCGCCGGTCAGGCCCAGCGGCCCGCGCAGCACGTCGAGCAGGGGCGCGGCCGGGTCGACTGTTACGCTGACGGTGCGGCGGTTGACGGTGAAGGTGATATCTTGTCGTGGCATCTGGTGTAGTTCGGATGTTCGAGGACGCCGCGCTGCGCGGCGTCCCTCCTCCTGTTTCCGGGCTGTGCGGGCACACTATAACATTGCCGGGCCTGTCGCGTCAATGCGGGGATCCCGGCCGCGACCTCGCCAGCGAGAGTTTGGCCAACATCCGCCCGCGGGTTACAATCTTCACGGGCCGCATCGGCAAGCCGGGCGGCTGATGCCACGGCTAATCTATCCGAGAATTGCTGAGAGACTGCATCACCCGCTCTTGAAGGGGAGCCGGGGGGCGGAGGTCAGCCGGGGAGGATTTAATGATGCGCACATTCGAGGGCTGCTGGCCGGCCCTGCTGACGCCGTACACGCCGCAGGATGATGTCAACGTCGAGGTCCTGCGCGCGCTTGTCGATCATCTGCTGGCCAGGGGCGTCAGCGGGTTCTATGTCTGCGGCAGCACGGGCGAAGGCCCGCTCCAGACCGTGCAGGAGCGCATCCTGGTGACGGAGACCGTGCTGGATCAGGTTGCGGGCCGCGTGCCCGTGATCGTGCATGTGGGGGCCGCGGCGCTCAAGGATGCCCGGCGGCTGGCCGAGCACGCCCGGTCCGCGGGCGCGGCGGGCGTCAGCAGCATCCTGCCGCCGGTGCTGTACGATGCTCACGGGATCGTACCCTTCTTCGAGGCGATTGCGGCGGCCGCGGCGGAGCTGCCCTTCCTATCCTACCTCTTCGGCTCCTCCCGCGACGCGGCCGCGCTGATGCGCGACCTGGGCCACATCCCCAACCTGGCGGGCACGAAGTATACCGGGCCGAACATGTACGAGATGAACCAGCTCGTCCGGTTCAGGTCGAACGGTTGGACCGTCTTCTCCGGGATGGACGAGCAGGCCGCGCTGGCGCGGATGTACGGCGCGGCCGGCTGCATCGGCTCCACCCTCAACATCATGCCCGGCGTCTATCGGGAGATCTATGCGAGCCTGGCCGCCGGCGACGCGCCGCGTGCGCTCGATTTGCAGCAGCGCGCCAACCGCGTCACCGGCCTGCTGCTCGACATGGGCTTCGCGGCCGCGCTCCGCGAGGCGCTGCGCGTGCTGGGGTTCGACTGCGGCCGGCCGCGGCTGCCCAACGTGCCCGCGGCGGAGGCGCAGCTTGCCGCGCTGCGCGCCGGGCTGCACGAGGCCGGCTTTGCCGAGCTCGCCGCGCTGTAAGGAGACGGGGCGACGGAAGCTCCCCCGGCGCGGCTTTCTGCGACCTTGCGAGCCTGCGCCAGGGGCGATCGACGGGAGGGCGATGCGATGACAGATGAACCCAGTGAAAACCTGATGACGCCAGGGCGCATCGACAGCCTGCTGGTGACCTACCGCGACGGCCTGCTCGACAGCACGCTGCCGTTCTGGTTCCCGCGCTGCATCGACGAGGAATACGGCGGCTTCCTGTTCTCGCGCGACCGGGACGGCGCGCTCCTGGACACCGACAAGGCCATCTGGCTGCAAGGGCGGGCCGTCTGGCTGTTGGCGACCCTCTATGCGGAGGCGGCCCCGCGGCTGGAGTGGCTCCGGTGGGCGCGGCACGGCCTTGACTTTCTGCGACAGCACGGCTTCGACGCGGATGGCCGCATGTTCTTCCTGGTGGATCGGCAGGGGCGGCCGCTGCGCAAGCGTCGCTACGTCTTCAGCGAGGCATTCATGATCGCGGGCCTCGCCGCGTACGGCCGCGCGGCCGGCGATGCGGCCGCGGTCGAGCAGGCGTTCGAGCTGTATCGCCGCGTGCAGGGCTATCTGGACACGCCCGGCGTCCTCCCGCCCAAATGGGACGCGCAGACCCGGCCGATGCGCGGCCTCGCGACGCCGATGATCATGCTCGTCACCGCGCAGATCTTGCGCCGGGCGTTGGGGCCTGCCAGCCGGTCGGCGGAGCCGGATGCGGAGCGCCGCGCCTTCTGCAACGCCGCGATCGACCGCTATGTCGACGAGATCCGGCGCTATCACATGCACCCGGAGCTGGCGGCCGTGCTGGAGACCGTCGGCGCGGACGGCGAGTTCCTGGATCACTTCGACGGCCGGACGCTGAACCCCGGCCACGCCATCGAGGCGGCCTGGTTCATTATGCAGGAGGCGCGCGAGCGCGGCAACGACGCCGGGCTGCTACAGATGGGCCTGACCATCCTGGACTGGATGTGGCCGCGCGGCTGGGATCGGGAGCACGGGGGCATCACCTATTTCGTGGACGTGCGCGGGCTGCCCGTGCAGGAATACTGGCACGACATGAAGTTCTGGTGGCCGCAGAACGAGGCCATCATCGCGACGCTGATGGCCTACCGTCTGACGGGGGAGGCGAGATACGCGCGCTGGCACCGCATGATCCACGACTGGGCCTACGCCCGCTTCCCCGACCGCGAGCATGGCGAATGGTTCGGCTATCTGCACCGCGACGGCCGGCTCTCCTCGACCATCAAGGGCAACACGTACAAGGGCGCGTTCCACGTGCCGCGCATGGAGCTGGTGTGCTGGCAACTGATGGAGGAGCTCCGGCGGGGGGATGGGCCGGCGCAACGGTGAACGATGCGCCCCCGATCCCCGGCGGGAGTCGGGGGCGTCCTGCTGCGGCCGCGGCGAGCCGGCTACAGCCCCGCCGCGCGGAACGCGGCCGCAACGATCTCCTGCGTCTCGCCGAAGATCTGCTTCAGGTGCTCCTGGCCCCGGAAGCTCTCCGCATAGACCTTGTAGACATCCTCGGTGCCGGACGGCCGCGCGGCGAACCAGCCGTTCTCCGTGACCACCTTGAGGCCGCCGATGGGCGCGTTGTTGAAGGGCGCGGCGGTGAGCTTGGCGATGATCCGCTCGCCGGCCAGCTCCTGCGCCGCGACCATCTCGGGCGACAGACGCTCTAGCACGGCCTTCTGTTCCCGCGTCGCCGCGACGTCCGCGCGCTCATACGCCGGCGCGCCGAACTGCTCGGTCAGCCTGCGGTAGTGCACGCCCGGATCGCTGCCCGTGACCGCGGTGATCTCCGCGGCGAGCAGGTCGAGGATGATGCCGTCCTTGTCCGTGGTCCAGACCGCGCCGTCGCGCCGCAGGAAGGACGCGCCCGCGCTCTCCTCGCCGCCGAAGCCGAACGAGCCATCCACCAGGCCGTCCACGAACCACTTGAAGCCGACCGGCACCTCGGCCAGCCGGCGGCCCAGGTGCGCGGCCACCCGGTCGATCATCGAGCTGGAGACCAGCGTCTTGCCGACCGCGGCGTCGCCGCGCCAGCCGGGCCGGTGCTGGTACAGATACCAGATGGCGACGGCCAGATAATGGTTGGGGTTCATCAGGCCGACGCTCGGCGCTACGATGCCGTGCCGGTCGCCGTCCGTGTCGTTGCCGAACGCGACATCGAACCGATCCTTGAGATCGACCAGGCTCGCCATGGCGTAGGGCGACGAGCAGTCCATGCGGATCTTGCCGTCCTTGTCCACGGTCATGAAGCCGAAGGTCGGATCCACGCGCGGGTTGACGACCTCGATGTTCAGCCCGTACATCTCGGCGATCGGCTGCCAGTAGCCGACGGTCGCGCCGCCCATCGGGTCCGCGCCGATCTTGAGGCCGGAGGCTGCGATGGCCGGGATGTCGATGACGTTGCGCAGATCCGAGACATACGGCGTGATGTAGTCGTGCAGGTGCGTGGTCGGGGCCTGCATCGCGCGTGCCAGCGTCATGCGCTTGACCGCGCGCAGGCCGCCCTCCAGGATCTCGTTGGCGCGGGCCTGGATCGCCTTCGTCGTGCCCGTGTCAGCGGGGCCGCCGGCCGGCGGGTTATACTTGAAGCCGCCGTCGTCCGGCGGGTTGTGCGAGGGCGTGATGACCACGCCGTCGGCCAGGCCGCTGGCCCGGCCGCGGTTGTAGCTGAGGATCGCGTGCGAGATCACCGGCGTGGGCGTGTACCCGATGCCGCGGCCCGTGCCCGCGTCGAGGATGATCTCCTGTCCGTTGCCGGCAAATACCTCGACGGCGCTGGCGAGCGCCGGCTCGGAGAGGGCGTGCGAATCCATGCCGATGAAGAGCGGGCCGCTGATGCCCTGTCCCGCGCGAAACTCGCAGATGGCCTGGGAGATGGCGAGGATGTGGGCCTCGTTGAAGCTGGCCCTGAAGGCCGAGCCGCGGTGGCCCGATGTGCCGAAGGACACGCGCTGGGCCGGATCGGACGGATCCGGCTCGACGGTGTAGTAGGCCGAGATCAGCCGCGGCACATTGACCAGCATGTCGTGGGGGGCCGGCTTGCCCGCCAGCGGATGCAGACTCGTCATGGATCTCCCTCCCTCGGTCGTCAGCGTATGCTCTTGTAGTAGTTGATCAGGCCGTTGGTCGATGCGTCGTGCGCGCGGATCTCGTCCGCGGTGCGCAGCTCCGGCAGGATCGCCTTGGCGAGCTGCTTGCCCAGTTCGACGCCCCACTGATCGAACGAGTTGACATCCCAGATCGCGCCCTGCGTGAAGATCTTGTGCTCGTAGAGCGCGATGAGCGAGCCCAGCGTCTCCGGCGTCAGCTTCGGGTAGAGGAACGAGTTGGTCGGCCGGTTGCCGGGGAAGGTCTTGGCCGAGACGAGCATCTCGCTGTAGGGCGTCCCCGCGGCCGCGAGCTCCGCGCGCACCTCGTCCGCGGTCTTGCCCTTCATCAGGGCCTCGGTCTGCGCAAAGTAGTTCGAGAGCAGCAGCGTGTGATGCTCGCCGAGCGGGCTGTGGCTCTGCGCGGCGGCCAGGAAGTCGCAGGGGATCAGCTTGGTGCCCTGGTGGATCAACTGGTAGAAGGCGTGCTGGCCGTTCGTGCCCGGCTGGCCCCAGATGATCGGCCCGGTCTGATAGTCCACCGGCTCGCCCGCGCGGGTTACGCGCTTGCCGTTGCTCTCCATGTCGCCCTGCTGGAAGTAGGACGAGAAGTGCATCAGGTACTGGTCGTAGGGCAGGATGGCGTGCGACTGCGCGGCGAAGAAGTTGTTGTACCAGATGCCCAGCAGCCCCATGATGACCGGGATGTTGTCCTCGAACCGCGTGTTGCGGAAGTGCTCGTCGACCCGGTGCGCGCCGGCCAGGAGCGCCTCGAAGTTGTCCATGCCCAGGTAGAGCGCGATCGACAGCCCCACCGCGGACCAGAGCGAATAGCGGCCGCCGACCCAGTCCCAGAACTCGAACATGTTGGCCGTATCGATGCCGAACCGGGCGACCTCCTGCGCGTTGGTGGACATGGCGACGAAGTGTCGGGCGACCGCGGCCTCGTCCTGCGCCGCGGCCAGGAACCAGTCGCGCGCCGAGTGCGCGTTCGCCATCGTCTCCTGGGTCGTGAAGGTCTTGGAGGCGATCAGGAACAGCACGGTCTCCGGGTCGATGCTCTTGAGCGTCTCGGCCAGGTCGGCGCCGTCCACGTTGGAGACGAAGTGGACGCGCAGGCCGGGCTGGCCGTAGGGCTTCAGCGCCTCGCAGACCATCTTCGGCCCCAGGTCGGAGCCGCCGATGCCGATGTTGACGATGTCGGTGAGGGCCTTGCCCGTGTAGCCGCGCCACGCGCCGGAGCGGACCGCCTCGCTGAAGGTCCGCATCTGCGCGAGGACCGCGTTGACCGCCGGCATGACGTCCGCGCCGTCCACCAGGATGGGCCGGTTGGCGCGGTTGCGCAGCGCGATGTGCAGGACGGCCCGGTTCTCCGTGTTGTTGTACTTCTGGCCGGTGAACATCGCCTCGATCTTCTCGGCCAGCCCGGCCTGCCGCGCCAGATCCATCAGCAGCGCCATCGTCTCCGCGGTGATGCGGTTCTTGGAATAGTCGAACAGGATGCCGTCGATGCGTCGCGAGAAGCGCGCAAAGCGCTGCGGATCGGCCGCAAACAGGTCGCGCATGTGCACATCGGCAATCTCGCGTTGGTGGCGCTCCAACGCCTGCCACGCCGGCAAGCCAACAGGCCCTGCCATCTTATGCTCCTTCCACGGGTTACGATTTATACCAGAGATTCGTATAGTTCGAGCGTCTGCTGCGCGATCACGCTCCAACTGAAGTGTTCCTCGACGCGCTTGCGCCCGTTGCGCTCGTATGTCCGGCGCAGCGTCGGGTTCAGCGCGACCGCGTTGATGGCCTCGGCCAGCTCGCGGGAGAACCTTGCCGGATCGACCGGGTTGAAGGTGCCCGGCTCCAGCTCCAGCGGGATCAGCTCGCCCGTCGGGTCGAGCCCGGCCCGGCCCGGCGGCACCACCACCTCGGGGATGCCGCCGATGGCCGAGGCGACGACCGCGGTCTCGCACGCCATCGCCTCGAGGTTGATGATGCCGAACGGCTCATACACCGAGGGACAGCAGAACACGGCCGCGTTGGAGTAGTACTGGATCACCTGCTCCTTCGGCAGCATCTCGCGGATCCAGATGACGCCCGGCCGGCCCGCGCTGACCTCGGCCACGCGCTCCTGCATCTCCTGGCCGATGGCCGGGGTGTCGGGCGCGCCCGCGCACAGCACGACCTGGATGGACGGGTCGATGTACGGGATGGCGTTCACCAGGTGGATGATGCCCTTCTGCCGCGTGACGCGGCCGACGAACAGCACATAGGGCCGCGCGGGATCGACGCCGTATTTCACCAGCGCATCGACCTCGTCGGTGTGGCGATACTGGTTCAGGTCGATGCCGTTGTAGATGACCTTGACCCGGTCGGGGTCGACGTCGAAGTAGTTCAGGATGTCGTCGCGCGTCCCCTGCGAGACCGCGATGACCGCGTCCGCCTGCGTGATGCCGTTGTCCTCGATCCACGCGCTCAGGTGATAGGCGTTGCCGAGCTGCTCCACCTTCCAGGGCCGGAGCGGCTCCAGCGAGTGCGTGGTCAGCACGAACGGGACATCCCACAGCTTCTTTGCGAGAAAGCCGGCGAACTGCACGTACCAGGTATGGGCGTGCACGATGTCGGCGTCGAGCCGGTCCTTCGCCATCGCCAGGCTGCGGTGCAGCGCGTCGAGCGCGCCGCCGAAGCGCGGATCGGTGTTCTGCCTGGCCTCGGGCCACGGGCCGTAGCCCTTGACGGTCAGGTTGGGCAGTTGCAGATCCTGGTCGCCGAAGCAGCGGATCTCCAGCGGCACCTTTTCGATCAGCTCCCGGCTCAGATACTCGACGACGACGCCGGCGCCGCCATAGACATACGGCGGGTATTCGTTGGTAAAGAACGCAACCTTGTCGATCTTGCCCATCGCCTCGCTCCTTCGAATCAAGAAGATTGCCTATGGCCTGTCCGGCCGGGTCAGCCGGCGGAGCCCCGCGGCCCCGGCGACGATCACCTCATCGGCCAGTTGCAGAAACAGCCCATGACAGACGATGCCGGTCCGGGCGTCCAGCCGCGCGGCCAGCCGCGCCGGGTCATCGATCGGCCCGAACGCGCTGTCGAGGATCAAGTTCCCCTGGTCGGTCACGTACGGCCGGCCATCGTCGCCGGGCCGCAGGCGCGGCCGGCCGCCGAGCGACTCCAGATAGGCGGCCTGCGTGCGCCAGCCGAACGGGACGACCTCGACCGGCACGGCCCAGCGGACGCCCAGCGTCGGCGACAGCTTGGACTCGTCCACGATGATGACCTCGCGGCGGCTGGCCTGCGCCACGATCTTCTCGTGCAGCAGCGCGCCGCCCCCGCCCTTGATCAGGTTGAGGGCCGGGTCCACCTCGTCCGCGCCGTCGAAGGTGAAGTCGATGACACGGCCGTCGGCGTCGGCCTGCTCCTCTTCCAGCGTGGTGAGCGGGATGCCCAGCGCGCGCGCCTCGGCCTCGATCGCGCGCGAGCAGGGGATCCCCTTGATGTCGGCCAGCTCGCCGCGCGCGAGCCGGGCCGCCAGGCCGCGGACTGCCAGCAGCGCGGTGCTGCCCGCGCCAAGCCCGACGATCATGCCGGGCCGGATATAGGTGAGCACCTGGTCTGCGGCCTGCTGCTTCAAGGACTGTTGGGGGGCGCCGCCCATGGGCCTCACTCTCCGGTCACGGCCCGGCGGCTCGTCTCCATCGCGTCCAGGAGCGTGCGCCAGGCGCCGGCAAAGGTCTCGACGCCCTCGACCTCGAGCTCGTGCGTGACGTCAGACATGACGATGCCCAGCGTCTCCAGTCGGGCGAAGGTTTGGTACGCCTCGGGGATGCCCTCCTCCACGCTGTCGGGGCGCACGACGCCATGATCCAGGAACGCGGCCAGGGTCACGGACGGTATGGTGTTGACCGTGTTCCGCCCGATCAGCTCCTCGACGTAGACCACATCGCGGTAGGCCGGGTTCTTGGTGCTGGTCGAGGCCCACAGCGGGCGCTGGGCGCGCGCGCCGTGCGCGGCGAGCTTTGCAAAGCGCTCCGAGTTGAAGATGATCTTGTAGTCGTTGTAGGCCAGGCGGGTGTTGGCGATCGCGGCCCGGCCCAGGTTTGCGGTCGCCTCCTCGGCGCGCGCGCCGCCCTGGGCGATGATCTCGTTGAGCCGCGCGTCCACCTTCGTGTCGACGCGCGAGACGAAGAAGGAGGCGACCGATGCGATCGTGTCGATCGGCTGACCGGCGGCCAGCCGGCTTTCGAGGCCGCTGAGGAAGGCCTCCATGACCGCCCAGTAGCGCGCGCGGGAGAAGATGAGGGTGATGTTGATGTTGATGCCCGCCGCGAGCGCGTCCCGGATCGCCGGCAGGGCCTCCAGCGTCGCCGGGATCTTGATCATCAGGTTGGGCCGGTTCACGAGCGCCCAGAGCCGCTTGACCTCCGCCAGCGTAACCGCGGCGTCGTTGGCCAGATAGGGGTTGACCTCCAGGCTGACGTAGCCGTCGCCGCCCTTGCTCTCCTCGTAGAGGGGCCGAAACAGGTCGGTCGCGGTCTGGATGTCCTCGATGGCCAGATCCCAGAAGATCTCCTCGGCCGTCTTGCCGGCGCGCGCCAGCGCGGTCAGGCTCGCATCGTAGTCATGCGCCTTGGTCATCGCGTGCATGAAGATGGTCGGGTTGGATGTGACGCCGCGGACCTCGCCGCGCGCGATCATGCCTGCCAGGTCTCCGTTGTTCAACATGCGGCGTTCGATATTATCATACCAGATCGATTGGCCGACTTCGTACAGTTGCCGTGTCGTGTTCACTGATTGCTCCTTGACTTCTAACGCTGTATTCTGGCCGAGCCGCCCTGCGCAAAGGCCCGAACCTGATCCGCGGTCGCCATCGTCGTGTCGCCGGGGAAGGTGGTGAGCAGCGCGCCGTGCGCCCAGCCGAGGTTGACCGCCTCCTGCTCGGACGCGCCCGTCAACAGCCCGTAGAAGAACCCTGAGGCGTATCCGTCGCCGCCGCCGACGCGATCCAGCACGTCCAGCTCGCAGGTGTGCGATTCGTAGGTCTTGCCGTCGATCCAGGCCACCGCGCCCCAACTGTGCCGGTTGGTCGAGTGAACCTCGCGCAGCGTGGTCGCCACGATCTTGACGTTGGGGTACATCGCCGTCACCTTGTCGATCATGCCGAAGAAGACGCTCGGGTCGAGCTTGGATCTGGCCGCCACCTCCGGCCCCGGGATGCCGAGGCCCATCTGGAGATCTTCCTCGTTGCCGACGATGACATCGACGTGCTCGACGATGCCCCGGAGCACCTTGAGCGCCACCTCGTGGCCGCCCCAGATGTTCCACAGCTTGGCGCGATAGTTGAGGTCGATCGAGGTCACCGCGCCCGCGGCCTTTGCGGCCTTCATCCCCTCGATGATGAGTTCGCCCGTCGTCTCCGAGAGCGCGGCGAAGATGCCGCCGCTGTGGAACCAGCGCACCCCGCCGGCGAACACGTGTCCCCAGTCGATGTCGCCCGGCTTGAGCTGCGCGGCGGCCTCGTTGCAGCGGTTGTAGAAGACGACCGGCGCACGCACGCCCTGGCCCCGGTCGCTGTAGACCGTCGCCATGTTCGGGCCGGTGACGCCGTTGTGCTCGAAGTACTTGTAGAACGGCGTGACGCCCATCACGCGCACGCGCTCCGCGATCAGCGCGCCGATCGGGTAGTTCACCATCGCGGTCACGATCCCCGTCTTGAGATTGAAGCAGTCCGACAGGTTTGCCGCCACGTTGAACTCGCCGCCGCTGACGTGGATGTCGCAGTGGGTGGCCTTGCGGAACGGGATGACGCCCGGATCCAGCCGGTGGACGAGCGCGCCCAGCGACACGAAATCCAGCGCGGCCTCGGATTTGATGTTCAGCCCATATTTCATGATTTCCCCCTCACTTTGTAGAGCATTTCGCCGGCCTTGGCGACATAGAGGACGCCTTCGTCCTCGCGGCCCTGCCAGTCGGCCGGGTCGATCGTTGCCGGATCCATGTAGCCCAGGTTCAGCCGGGCGCATTCCTCGGGCGGGATCTTGCTCGCAAGCACCAGCCGGACGTTGGGCCGTTCGACTCCGTCCTCCATCACGCCGGAGCCGCGCACGTGCGTGCAGTGCGCCAGCGCGCCCAACGGCAGATGCTTGTAACGCTCCCAGTCCTGGAGGAAGTAGGGCAGGATGTGATAGCCCGCCTCGTAGATGTACTTGCCGTGGACCGGGCTGACGACCGCCAGGTGCGGCGCATAGATGATGAGCTCGCCGCCGACCTCCACCACCGGCTCCATCTTGTACATGCACTTGCCCGCGGTCCACAGCTCGTCGTACATCGGCGGGCAGGTGGACAGCACGCGCTTGTACGGGCGCGCGCACCACTTGATGTGTCGCTCCGAGGACACATCCGCGGCCGCCTCCCAGGTCTCGTACATATCGCCGATGAACATGTCGGAGAGGTCGCGGCCCTGCACGATCAGGGCGACGAGCGTCGTCGGCGTCCTCAGCCGCGCGGCCGCCGCATGGATGACCGCGCGCACCGGCGTGTCCTTGACGCCGATGGTGCCCACGACGGTCGCCAGCGCGCCCAGCCAGTGGGTCGCGTTGATGACGTCCGGCCCGGAGATGCCGGGGAAGAGGTATTTTGCGCCGCCCGAAAAGCCGACCACCTCGTGCGGAAAGGTCGGGCCGACGATGACGATGTGGTCGTGCTCCAGCGCGGCCCGGTTGATGCGGATGTCGATCTCGTCCGGCAGCGAGAAGTGGTAGCTGGCCCCCGCGAGCTGCTTGATCTCGTCCTTGCCCATCAGGCCCAGCGAGACCAGGGCGGCCGGGTCGTTCCAGGCGTGGTTCAGCAGGCCGACGTGTCTGTAGGTGGTTGCGCGCTCCTCCGCGGTGATGCCGACCAGGCGGTTGAGCCCGGCCTCGTCGTAGCCGGGGTGCGTGCCCAGCGCGACCATCACGTTGAGCTCGCGCACGTCGTGCAGGGTCTCGACGACCAGGCGGAAGAGCTCGGGCAGCGGCAGCGAGCGGGTGTGGTCGGGGATGAGCACGAGCACCTTCTGCCCGGCCAGCTTGCCGCCCAACCCCCGAACAAGGGTCTCCCTGATCCGGTCGCGCGTCAGGAGGCCGTCCTGCGAGGCGGCCTGTTGCGCGCTAGCTTGAGCGATAACCATGCGCTGCGATCCTCCTTTGGCGGCTGCGCCCCGCGCCTAGAGCTTGAAGGTCCGGCGCGCCAGGCCGGTCGCCATGTCAGCGGCCATCTCGACCGCCTCGGCCATGTCGATCATGCCGCGCACGACCAGCCCGGCCAGCCAGTTGGCCGACGTCCGCCGCCAGACATCGTGTCGCGCCGGGATCGAGACGAAGGCGCGCGTGTCGTCGATGAAGCCGGCGGTGTTGTAGAGGCCGGCCGTCTCCATCACCTGGTCGAAGTAGCGGGCCAGGCCGTTGATGCTGTCGTGGAACCACCAGGGCGGGCCGAGCCTGAGCGCCGGATAGTGGCCGGCCAGCGGCGCCATCTCGCGCGCATAGCCGGTCTCGTCCAGCGTGAAGAGCACCAGCGTCAGCCGCGGGTCGTTGCCGAAGCGGTCGGTCAGCGGCTTGAGGCTGCGCACCCACTCGATCGCGATCGGGATGTCCGCGCCCTTGTCCGGGCCGAACGTCGCCTGGATGAGCGGGTTGTGGTTGCGGTCGCAGCCCGCGTGGAGCTGCATCACCAGCCCGTCCTCGACGCTCATGCGCGCCATCTCGAGGAGCATGTGGCCCGTGAAGCGCCGCACATCGTCCGGCGTGGCCTTGCCGGCCCGCGCCCGCGCAAAGATGGCCTCCGCGTCGTGCTCGGACAGGGTCTCGGTGTAGGGCGTCTCCACGCCGCTGTCGGTGGAGGTCGCGCCCATGCTCTTGAAGAAGGCCCGGCGCTCCTCCAGCGCGGCGACGAGGCCGCGGGCCGTGGTGATCTCCCGGCCGACGACCGCGCCCAGCGCCTCGATGTTCGCCTTCCAGGCGGGCAGGCTGAGGTTGGTCACGGCGTCGGGCCGGAAGGTCGGCCGGACGACGCCCGGCCAGCCCGACTCACGGATGCGCCGATGCTGGGCCAGCGAGTCGGCCGGGCCGTCGGTCGTGCAGAGCACCTCGATCTTGAAGCGGTCGAACAGCGCGCGGGGAGAAAAGGCCGGCTGCGCCAGTTTGTCGGCCAGCTCGTCGTAGATGGCCTGCGCGGTTGCGGCCGTCAGCTTCTGCCGGATGCCGAACACCTCGTACAGCTCGTGCGCCAGCCAGACGCCGCTGGGCGTGCCGCGGAAGAGGTAGAAGTGGTCGGCGAAGACCTGCCAGATCTTCCGATGATCCGTCTCGCTGGCCGGTCCCGCGGGCGCATCGGGCCGCCTGGGGATGCCGAGCGACTCCAGCGAAACGCCCTGGGAGTAGAGCATGCGGAACACATAGTGGTCGGGGATGATGAACAGGTCGGCGGGCGTGCCGAAGGTCGCGTCCTCGTCGGCCAGCAGCGCGGGATCGACATGGCCGTGCGGGCTGACGATGGGCAGGTCGGCGATGCCCTCGTAGAGCTCGCGCGCGATGCGGCGCTGCGCGGGCTCGGGCGCGAAAAAGCGATCCGGAGACAACAACGGTTCAGACATGGCTCCTCCCGTGGCGGCGTTCCTATCTGGCCCAAAATTCCCGCAGCACGTGCGCGGCCATCTTGGGCGTGCGCGTGCGCGTGAAGACGCCCTTATGGTTGACGCCGCCCACGCGCATGATGCTCTGCACGGCGGCGAAATCAGCAAAGTTCCAGACCTGCATCCCCGCGACAAACTCGCGCTCCGCGGCCACCTCGAGGTGGAAGCGGAGGTAATCGGCCTGATACTCCTCGGTCCACATGACGCTCGGATGGCCGTGATAGCCGGGGATGGTGTCCGCGCCGAACTCGGTCATGATGATCGGCTTCTGCCACCGATGCCAGGTCTGGTCGAGCTCCGCTTCGAGGCTCTTCCGGGCAACGTCCAACTGGCCGCCGAGCGCATACCAGCCCCAGTAGCGGTTCATGCAGATGACGTCGCACTGCTCTACCCAGTTCTGCGGGCCGCCCATGATGGTCGCGATGGTCACGGGCCGGGTCGGGTCGAGCGCGCGAGCGTGCGCGATCTCCGTATCCAGGAACTGCTTGCCCGGCCGGTTGCGCTCCTCGATCTCGGATCCGACCGCGCCCGCCGCGCCGATGTTGAGGCCGGCCGGCATGGGCTCGTTCGCCACGCACCACATGACCACGGACGGATGGTTCTTGTCGCGCGCGATCAGCTCCTCGATCTGCTGCAAGCACATGCGCAGCCGTTCGGGGAAGTTGGCCTCGTCGCTCATCTGGAGGCTGACCGCGGGGATCTCGTCGATGATGAGGAACCCCTCGCGATCCGCCATCTGCATCTCCTCCTCGCTGTACGGGTAGTGCGAGGTGCGATAGGCGTTGGCGCCGGTCCAGCGCATCAACTGATAGTCCTTGACGATCAAGGGCAGGTTCAGGCCCTTGCCGCTGGCCGGGAAATCTTCGTGCCGGCCGAAGCCGTTCAGCTTGACGGGCTGGCCGTTAAGCAGGATGTGCGGGCCCTCCACGGCAATGGTGCGGATGCCGACCTTGAGGCTGTACTCGTCGCCGGCAGCCCTGACGGTCAGGTCGTAGAGATACGGGTCGCGGTCGGACCAGAGACGCGCCGCGGGGACGCGCAGCTCGGCGCTGGCGACGCCGTCGACAAAGGCCAGCTCCGCGTCCTGCACCGCGGCGTCGCCGCGCAGCTCGACCGCGCCCGGCGCAGCGACCGCGCTGTTCAGCCGGGCCGTCACCTGCACGATCCCGGTCGCGTCATCGATGGTGGTGACGACGGTCACGTCCTCGATGCAGGTCTGCGGCACGGAGTATAACACAACCGGCCGGTGGATGCCGCAAAAGGGGTAGAAATCGTATGTCGTGCGCGGGGTGGTTACGGCCAGGTCCATGCCCGTGCCGCGGGGCATGTTGCCCGACGGCACACGGCTCGGCTTGAGCTCGTTCTCGACGCTGATGGCGATGACGTTCTCCTCGCCCCACCGGATGTGGTCGGAGATCTCGAACGCAAAGGGCAGGTGGCCGCCCTCGTGGACGCCGACCTTCTGCCCATTGACATAAACCGTCGCAAGATAGACGGCGGAGCCCACGCGCAGGAAGATGCGCTCGCCCCGCCAGCCGGCCGGCACG
>MWBF01000005.1 GCA_002068935.1 Chloroflexi bacterium ADurb.Bin325 | reverse complement strand
CCGCCGCGCCTGCCTCCCGGCCATCCGCGCGCAGCTCGACGCGGGCCGCCGCCGCGTCATCAGCTTCTTCGAAGATGTGCGGGTGCGCTATGTAAGCCCGGACGAGATGACGCCGTTCGATCCCGCGCTGCGGTCGTTTGCGAACATCAATACGCCGGAGGAGTGGCAGGAGCTGGGGATCACGAACGAGGAATAAAGCCGTGCGGATGAGCGACGGGTGACGGGCAATGGCGGCTCATGCGTGCTGCCTCATTCCCCGTTTGCCGCCAGCACCCGCAGCAGCGCCTGCGCATACGCCTCCGCGGCGTCGGCCGCGCGGAAGGCCAGCGCCTCGCCCCGCCAGGCCAGCCGACAGGTATAGACCCCGTCGGCGTAGAGCAGGTCGAACTCCGGCGTCGGCGTGCCCTCCAGCGCGGCCTGTAGCCGCTGGCGCAGATGGCCCTCCTCCGGCAGCCAGATCACATCGCCGAGAAACACATAATCCAGCGCCCACTCAGGCGTGCCGTGAAACATCACCGCGGGAAAGCCCTGGAGCGTCTCGACCATCGCGGCCATGTCGTTGATGACGAAGACGCGGTCATCCATGTCGCGGTCGGCCAGGCCGAACCGATCCCCCTGCTGCGGCTCCCACGCCAGGCCCGCCTCCTTCAGCTTTCGCGCCGTCGTCAGCGAAATCACCGTTTACCTCCCGCCCATGCCCGTGAGCGTGATGCCCCGGACGAACCATTTCTGGCCGATGATGTAGATGGCCAGGACGGGCACCAGCGCGATGACCGAGCCGGCCATCAGCAGGTGCCACTCGACGCGGTACTGGCCCTGGAACGCGGCCAGGCCGACCGGCAGCGTGCGCATGTGCTCCGAGTTGGTGACGATCAGCGGCCAGAGAAAGTTGTTCCACTGGCCGAGAAACGTGAAGATCGCGAGCGTCGCAACCGCGGGGCCGGTCAGCGGCAGCAGGATCTGCCACCAGATGCGGAACGACGATGCGCCGTCCACGTAGGCCGCGTCATCCAGCTCGATCGGCAGCGACAGGAAGTACTGGCGCAGGAGGAAGGTGCTGAACGCGGAGAACGCGGGCGGCAGGATGAGCGCCTTGAAGGTGTCGATCCAGCCGAGCAGCCGGACCACGATGAAGTTGGGGATCATCGTCACCGGGAAGGGGATCATCATCGTGCCGAGATAGAGCAGGAACAGCAGGTCGCGCCCGCGGAAGCGCAGCCGCGCAAAGGCAAACGCGGCCAGCGACGAGGTCAGCAGTTGCAGCACGGTCACGCCGGCCGCCTGCACCACGCTGTTGAAATAGAAGCGGCCGAACGGCATGATGCTGACGGTCTTCAGATAGTTCTGCCAGACGACCGGGTCGGGGATCCATTGCGGCGGGTAGATGAAGATGTCGCCCGGCTCCTTGAGCGAGGTCGAGAGCATCCACAGCAGCGGCGCCAGCATGAAGAAGCCGCCCGCGATCAGCACGACGTGCAGCGCGATGCGCCCCGGCTGCAACACCCCGCGCCTGCTCACGATCGGCCCCCATGTGCGGTGGCTGTTCGTGCTGTGGCCGGTCGTGCTGTGGCCGGTCGTGCTGTGGCCGGTCTCCGACCGAGCCACAGCCTGCCGAGCCGCAGCCGATCCCCGATGGCACGGTCAGAGACCGGCCATAACGTCTTGAGCGCGCTATTCACGTTCCGCCTCGTAATGCACCCAGCGCCGCTGCATCCGCACCTGGAAGAAGGTGAAGATGAAGATGACCGCGAACAGCAGCCAGGCCAGGGCCGCGGCCTTGCCCATGCGCGACCAGCGGAAGGCGTTGAGATAGATGTAATAG
Organism: Chloroflexi bacterium ADurb.Bin325; assembly: GCA_002068935.1. GTDB lineage: Bacteria > Chloroflexota > Anaerolineae > CG2-30-64-16 > CG2-30-64-16 > MWBF01. The sequence continues at coordinate 34,404 of MWBF01000005.1, read as the reverse complement.
ACCAGGGTCGTCGTCGCAAACGCCGGCCCGCCCTTGGTCATGATGTACGCCTCTTCGAAGACCTGGAAGGCCCAGATCAGCGACATGATGACGACGAAGAAGGTCGTCGGCGACACCATCGGCAGTGTGATGTGTCTGAACTTCGCCCACGCGCCGCCGCCGTCCACCTCCGCGGCCTCGTACAGCTCCTGCGGGACCGCCTGGAGGCCGGCCAGGTAGATGACCATCGTGAAGCCGACGTTCTTCCACAGGTTAAGGATCATCACCGCGGGCATCGACCAGCGCGTGCTGTTGAGCCAGTCGGGCGGGCTGATGCGCAGGCCAAAGAGGTCGCCCAGGTTGCGCAGGAAGGTGTTGAGGATGCCGAAGTTGCCGTTGAAGATCCACTGGAACACGAGGGCCGCGGCAACGAGCGAGGTGACGACCGGCATGAAGTAGACGACGCGGTAGGCGGTCGTCCCGCGCAGGCCCTGGTTCAGCGCCAGCGCCAACGCCAGCGACAGGATCACGCGCAGCGGGACCGTGCCGAAGGTGAAGTAGAAGGTGTTGAGCGCCACGCGCGCAAACTGCGGGTCGGTGAACAGCAGCTCGCGGAACTGCGCCGCGCCGACATAGACCGGCGGCGTCAGCAGATCCCAGCGGAACATGCTCAGCGCGAGCGAGGCGATGACCGGAAACGCGGTGAAGAGCAGGAAGCCGGTGATGTTGGGCGCGAGAAAAAAGTAGCCCTCGTACCTCCGCTGCCACCGGTACCAGCGGAGGCGGCGCTCGTAGGCGGGGTTGCGCGGCTCCGGATCACGAAGCGCCGAAGGCGCCGAAGCACGCGAAGCACGAAGACGCGAAGGGCCAGTCGAAATGCCCTCGCGCCCCCGCACCTCGCGTGTTTCGTGCTTCGTATCCTTCACGCCCTTCGGGCCTTCGTGCTCCAACCCCCTACTTGGGGTATCCGTTATTGACCAGGAACTGGTTGACGGCCTTGCACAGCTCCGGCACAACCTCCGCCGGCGTGGCCTCGCCCGCCCACAGGCGGTCGAGCTGCGGGCCGATGATCGAGCCGCTCAGCTCGTCCCACTCGGGGAAGTAGGCGAAGCCGCCCGGCTGCGCGGCCTCCGCCGCGAGCAGGAACGCCTTGCGGTTGGCCGGCTTGGGGCTGGCCAGGAAGTCATCGCTGTTGGCGACCGAGCGCAGCGCGGGGAAGATCTCGCCGTTGCGCGTGTACATGGACTCGCCGCCGCCCTTGCTTTGCAGCCAGCTCAGGAACTCCCAGGCCGCTTCCTTGTTGTCCGACCGCGCGCTGATGACCCAGGCCGCGCCGCCGTTGAAGTCGTAGCGCTTGCCGCCGGCCATGACCGGCACGGCGGCCACGTCGTAATCCAGGTTGCTGTTGGCGTTGAACACCGGCACGCGCGACGAGTTCTGGATGATCATCGCGACCTGGCCGGTCTCGAATACCGCGGCGTCGCCGCCCTGCTGGCCGAGCGTCGCGCTGCGCATCGCATAGCCCTTGTCCATCAGGTCATAGAAGAACTGCAACCCCTTCATCGCCTCCGGCGTGTCGAGCGTGCACTTCGAGGGGTTGGTCAGGTCGTCGAGCATGATGCCGCCCGCCTGGCCGACCCACAGCGCCCACTTGCCGCCCTCCATGCCCAGCGCGTACTGCGTCACCCGATCGCCGTCGCGCTTGGTCAGCTTCTCGGCCGCGGCCACCAGGTCATCCCAGGTCCAGTCGTCGGTCGGGTACGCCAGGCCGGCTTCGTCGAACAGCTTCTTGTTGTAGTAGAGCGCGTGCGCCTCGATATCGCGCGGCAGGCCGTAGACGCTGCCCTCGTAGCGCGCGGAATCCAGCAGATACGGCCAGTAGTCCGACAGGTCGTAGCCGCTCTTCTCGATGTAAGGCTGCAAGTTCTCCAGCACGCCGGTCGCGGCGTAGGACGGCGTCGGCCAGAGGAACAGGACATCGGGGATCGACGCGGGGTCGCCGGCCCAGCGGGTCTTAAGGGTGGTGAAATACTCGTCCCACGGCGCAAAGAAATACTCGAACTTGACGTTCGGATGCGTCTTCATGTACTCCTCAGCCACGCGCTCGTGGCTGGCCTTCTCCTCCGGGCTGCCCCAGAAACCCCAGGTCAGGGTGACGGGCGCGCCCTCGGCTGCGGGCTGTTCGGCTGACGCCGGCGCTGCTGCGGGGGCCTCCGGCGCGGGCGCGGTCGGAACCGGCGCGCAGGAAGCGATGACGGCCATGATGACCAGCGCGCTGAGCAAATACAGATAACGTCGAGACATGGTCTGCCCTCCCTCCTCATGATGATGCACGAAGCGCAATTCTCTGTGCGGCTTGTCCGTGTGAACCGTACAAGCCGAGTATAATGTCGTGTCCAACACGTGTCAACTAACGTTTCAAGCGCGCCAGGTGCTCCTTGCGAAACTTGCTGACCTTCGGCGCGATCACGAACTGGCAGTAGCCCTGCGCCGGGTTGCGTGCAAAGTATTCCTGGTGATACTCCTCCGCGGGATAGAAGACCTGGAACGGCGTCACCTCGGTCACGATGGGCTGGCTGAACAGCCGGGCCGCCTCCAGCTCGTGGATCACCTGCTCCGCGGTCTGCTGCTGGGCCAGGTCGTAGTAGAAGATAACCGAGCGGTACTGCGGCCCCACGTCCGCGCCCTGGTGGTTCAGCGTCGTCGGGTCGTGGATCGCAAAGAAGACCTCGAGGATCTCCCGGTAGCTGATGACCTGCGGGTCGAACGTCAGCTTGACCACCTCGGCATGGCCGGTCGTGCCGGTGCAGACCTGCTGATAGGTCGGGTTGGCCACGTATCCGCCCGCATAGCCGGACACGACATCCGTCACCCCGCGCACCTCGTCATAGACCGCCTCGAGACACCAGAAACACCCGCCGCCCAGGACGGCCGTCTCATGGCTCGCCGCCTCCGCCTGTGATTGTCCTGTCATATCGTTGCTCCTGACAACTGAGAACCTGGCCGAAACTTGTTCTGGCCGGTCTCTGACCGAGCCAGGGGCACGGTCAGAGACCGGCCCCAGCGAGTTTTCGGCCAAACACTAAAATCAGGCCCAGTATAGCGGATTCGCGCGCAGAAGACAGTAAGTTCAGAGACGAAATCTGATTCTATGCTTTGAGTCGGGTCGCGGACGATGGCCCCCACCCTTGCCCTCCCCCGCTGCGCAGGGGAGGGCGCGCCCCCTTCCCCCGTCGGGACGGGGGAAGGGGCTGGGGGATGGGGGCCAGGCTGCTTTCACCGACCTCCCAGGCACTTACCCGTCCCCAACCCTGCGGGAAGGGGCTGGGGGATGGGGGCCAGGCTGCTTTCACCCCCCGACATCTTCCCGCTAAAGGCCCATAATCCGGAACACCACCTACGCGCGGTTCATCCTGTAGATGATGCGCAGGCCGTCGAGCGTGAGCCACGGGTCGACGTACTGGATGACCGCGGTCTCTTTGGCGACGACCTCCGCCAGCCCGCCGGTGGCGATGACCTTCATATCGTCGCCCAGCTCGCGGCGGAAGCGGGCCACCAGCCCCTCCACCAGCCCGACATAGCCAAAGAAGATGCCGGACTGCATGGCCGCGGCGGTGTTCGTGCCGATCGCGCGGGCCGGCGGCGCAATCTCCACCCGGTAGAGCCGGGACGCGCGCGCAAACAGCGCCTCGGCCGCGATGCCGATGCCCGGCGCGATGGCCCCGCCCAGATAATCGCCCGCGCGCGAGATGCCGTCGAACGTCGTCGCGGTGCCGAAGTCCACCACGCACGCGGGCCCGCCGTACTTCGCCTGCACCGCGGCGCAGTCCACCACCCGGTCCGCGCCCACATCGCGCGGGTTCTCGTAGCGGATGCGCACGCCGGTCTTGACCCCCGCGTCCACGACGAGCGGCTCCTGCCGCAGATAGTCCACCGCGACGCGGCGGAACGTGCCGGTCAGCGTGGGCACAACGCTGGCGATCGCGACCTCCCGCACCTCCGCCGGGTCGAAGCCGCGATGGGCGATGAGCTGTGTCAGCAGGATGCCGTACTCGTCGGACATCCGCTCGTGGACCGCGGCCAGCCGCCATGTCGCGACCAGCATGTCCTGCCGATAAAGCCCCAGGGTGATGTTCGTGTTGCCGATGTCGATCGCAAGCAACATGGCGCGCTCCTGTCTCTTTCGCTTTGCCTCACTTCCGCCCCGTCCTGATCTGCGGGCCAAGGGGGACGGAATGAGGCGTTCGATCATTTTCGGGCCGGCTTCCGGCTCACGGGTCTGCGTCCGCGATGAGGATGTTATCGATCAGTCGCGCGCGGCCGATGCGGACGGCCATCGAAAGGAGGACGCCGCGCGGCGGCTCCGCCTCGGCCTCCAGCTCGGCCAGCGTGAGCGGGTCCGCCGCGCTGACGTAATCGACGCGCGCCAGCGGCTCCGCGGCCAGCACGTCGGCCATGATCCGGCGCAGGCGGCCGCCAGCGCGCTCGCCCGCCTGCCAGGCGTCGCGCGCCGCGCACAGCGCGCGGTAGAGCACCGGCGCGGCCGCGCGCTGTTCCGGCGTCAGATAGACGTTGCGCGACGAGAGCGCCAGCCCGTCCGGCTCGCGCACCGTCGGGCACACGACGACGTCCAGCGGAAAGGCGAGATCCGCGGCCATGCGCTGGATGACCACGGCCTGCTGCGCATCCTTCTGGCCGAAGTAGGCGCGGTCCGGCTGAAAGACGTTGAACAGCTTGGCGACCACCGTGGCGACCCCGCGGAAGTGGCCGGGCCGCGCCGCGCCCTCCAGCGGCCGCGCCGCCTCCTCGACGCTGACATACGTCTGGAAGTGCGGCGGGTAGACCTCCTCGACCGCGGGAACCCAGACGAGATCCGCGCCGGCCGCCTCCAACTGCGCCAGGTCGCGCGCCAGGTCGCGCGGGTAGGCGGCCAGATCCTCCTGCGGCCCGAACTGCGTCGGGTTGACGAAGATGGACACGCCGACGTGATTGTTCTCCTGCCGCGCCCGCGCGACCAGCGCGAGATGGCCCGCGTGGAGAAACCCCATCGTGGGGACAAGCCCCCAGCTCCCCGGCCCGACGCGGCGGATCCGGCGGACTTCGCTGATGGTTTCGACGACTTGCATCTGCACCTCGAAAAGTAAGCCACAGAGCACAGAGGACTCAGAGGAGAGTTTTGCGCCACGGATTACACCGATTGACACAGATCAGGCCTCTATCGTCGGACCATTTCGCCTGATCCGCGAGATCCGTGGCAGAAAAGCTCTGCTTTCTCCGTGTCCCTCGCGACGAGATCACAGCGCCTGCACCAGACGCCACACCGCCTCGGTCAGCGGGGCCGCGACGCCCAGGCGGCGGGCCTCGGCCGCGACGACGCCGCTGATGCTGTCGATCTCGGTGGGCCGGCCCCGCTCCACATCCTGCAACATCGACGACCGGTTGGCCGCGGTCGCCTCGCAGACCGATTCGACGTATGCGACCGGGTCAGCAAAGGGCAGCGCGACCCCGCGCGCCCGCGCGGTCGCGGCCGCCTCGCAGGCCAGCCCCGCGAGCAGCCGCCGGCGTTCGGGCCGCGCCAGCAGCTCGCCGTTGGCGACGCGCCACAGCGCGGTCAGCGGGTTGATGGCCGCGTTGACGACGGCCTTGCCCCACAGGCGCGCCTCGACATCCGCGCTGACCTGCGCGGCCAGCCCCGCAGCGTTCAGCAGCCCGGCCAGCGCGCCGAGCCGCGCCTGGGCCGCGTCCGCGGGCCCGGCGCACGGCCGCGCGGGGAGCAGGCCGAGATAGGTCGGCAGGCTGACGACGTGGCGCACCGCGGCCGGGCCGAGTAGCGTGGCCGCGTTGTAAGTGACGCCGACCGCGCCGCGCGGCGCGCCGACCGCCTCCACGAGCGCGGGCAGGTTGTCCAGCCCGTTTTGCAGCGTCACGGCCAGGCCGTCCCGCGCCAGCCGCCGCGCCGCCCACGCGGCCGCGCGGCGCGTCTGGTGGCTCTTGACCAGGATGAGCGCGACATCGGCGGTCGGCGCGGCCTCCGGGTCGTGCTCGGCGCGGACGCGCGCGACCCAGGCGCGGCCGTCCGGGTCGATCACGCGGATGCCCGCGGCGCGGATCGCGTCCACGCCCTCGGCCCAGGCGCCCAGCATGACCACGTCCGCCTGGGCCGCGAGCCGCGCGGCGTACAGACATCCCAGCGCGCCCGTGCCCAGGATCAGCACGCGCATGGCGATCCTCCTAATATAAACCACAAAAGAGGATAAAAGTAACTGCCCATATCAAGCGGGGTGGTCATAACCTTGACGCGGGCAGCCTGCTACGGCCTTCTCCCTACTCCCTCTCCCGCAAAGCGGGGGAGGGGCTGGGGTGGGGGCCTTCCTCGTCCACCCACGCGGCCCACTCCGCATCGTCCATCGGGAATGCGTGCTCGGCCGCGGGGAAGCGCCCGGCTGTCACGTCCGCGCAATACTCGGCCAGCGCGCGCTCCATCTGCGGGAACAGCTCCGCATAGCGCCGGACGAAGCGCGGGGTGAAGCGGTCGAACATGCCGAGCAGGTCGTGCAGCACGAGCACCTGCCCGTCGCAGCCGCGGCCCGCGCCGATGCCGATGGTGGGGATGCGGAGCTGCTGCGAGATGCGCCCGGCCACGCGGTCGGGCACCATCTCCAGCACGAGCATGGCCGCGCCCGCGGCCTCCAGCGCGCGGGCGTCGTCCAGCAGCCGCTGCGCATCGGCCGCGGTCCGGCCCTGCACCCGGTAGCCGCCCAGCTTGCCCGCGGACTGAGGCGTCAGGCCGATGTGCCCGACGACCGAGATGCCCGCGGCCGCGATGGCCTGCACTGTGTCGGCCATCTCGCGGCCCCCCTCCAGCTTGACCGCATCCATGCCCGCCTCCTTGAGGAACCGCCCGGCGTTGCGCACGGCCTCCGCGCGGTCGGCCTGATACGAGAGGAAGGGCAGGTCGCCGATCAGATAGGCGAACTGCGTCCCGCGGCGCACGGCCTTGCAGTGGTGCAGCATCTCCTCCATCGTGACCCCCACCGTGGAGTCGTAGCCCAGCACGACCATGCCCAACGAATCGCCGACAAGGACGGCGTCCAGCCCCGCGCGGTCCGCGGCCAGCGCGGACGGGTAGTCGTAGGCCGTCACCATCGTGATCGGCTCCCCGCGCGCCTTCTTCTCTTGCAGCGCCAGGATCGTCACCTTCTTGCGCGCCATCTCGCCTCCCTGTGCCCCGACAAAAAAGCCCCCGCGGCTGCGGGGGCTGGCAAGACATGTCGTTCGCCCGGCGGGGGAGAGGCCCGGCCCGGCTGGCATAGGGTTGCCGTCTCGGTCGCAGACGCGATACGAGCGACGGGTTATGATAGTGCAACGCTGCTCGCCGCCCTCGCGGGTCGGCGGACGAAGGGGAGTATAGCACACGCGGGCCGCCGCGCCAAGCGAGATCAGAACCGCGCGAGCGTGACCGTCCCCATCGCGGTTTCGGGCAGTTGCGCCTCGGCCTCGTCGGGCTGGGCCAGGCCGAGCGCGGCCAGGGGGATGCTCGCCTCCAGCGTCTTCTCGCCCAGCGCGGCGACGACCGGCCCCACCGCGCTCCAGCCGCCGTGGCCGTCCGCGCGATAGAGGAACGGCGCGGCCTGTCCCGGCTCGCGGTGCACTTCCCACTGCACGGCCAACTGCGCGGGCGGCTCGGCCGGGTAACGGTAGTGCGCGCGAATCTGCTGCCCGGTCGGGCCGTCCGCAGCGCCGGACAGATAGATTGCCAGGTCGTAGGCGTCGAGCGCCGCGCGCAGATCCAGCCGCAGATAGAGGTTGTGCTGGTCATGGCCGACGAACAGCCGCTCGATCGCGCCGCGATCCCCGCGCTGCATCGTGCCCGTGGAGGCGGAGGCCGGCTGGAACTGCGCGGCATCGGCCCAGTCCATGCTCGGATAGGCCGCGGCCGTCAGCAGGGGGCTGATATACCCCTGCGCCGGGCGATGGTCGGCGGCCGCGGGCGCCTGGCGGATCGACTGGGCCAGCCACTCCGGCGCGGGGTCGCCCAGCGCCTCGAACACTGCAATCAGGTCGTTGCGGTACAGCCGGTCGAACAGCGCGTCCTGCTGCGAGGAGTTGCGGTGCGAATACCACCAGAACCAATCGCTGCCCTCGGCCGCATAGAGCGCGTACCAGGCCCGCTGCAACCGGGCCGCGACCTCTTCGTCGGCCGCGGCGCCGGCAGTCTTGGCCGTGTAGGCCACGATGTGCTCGCGCGTCCGTCGCAGCGCGGCCCAGGCCCGGTTATGCTCCGGGTCGCCGATCCAGGTCGTCAGGTCGCCGCCGATCCACGAGCCGGTCGCCAGCCGCGCCAGCGTGGCCGCGGGCTGGCGGCGCAGCGCAAGATACTCGCTGACCGTGACCGCACGCAGCTCCGGCCGGCGGCTCAGCTCGCCGTAGAACGCTTCGAGGAAGATGTCGCCGTTCCGCTCGTAGTGCTCCCAGCAGTTCTCGCCGTCGAGGATGATGCTGACGAGATAGGGCGTCTGCGTGTCGTTCAGCCGGCGGCGGATCTCCAGCAGCCGGTAGATGAGATCCTCAGCGGCCTGCTGGCCGGGCAGATGCTGATAGAGGAAGCCGATGCGGTCGGCCAGCTCCTGGTCGCGGAAGATCATGTAGGGGCCGAGCTCCGTGCCGGCCAGCACGCGGTACGGCTGATAGAGCGTGCGCGGGTCGGTCAGCAGGCTGCTGCCGTCGCGGTCGAGGGGCCGGCCCAGGCTGCGGCTGAGGATCGTCTCGCTGGACGCGAGCCAGTTGAACCCGGCCAGCCGCACCAGCGGCAGGATCTCCGGCGACACGGCCCCCTCCGACGGCCACAGCCCCGCGGGCGCCGCGCCGTAATGCGCGGTGTGCGACGCGACGGCCATCTGCAACTGCGCGGCCGCATCCTCCGGCGCGCAGAAGGGCGGCTCGGGCAGCGGCAGGCCCGGCGTCGCGCGGCCGGCGACGTCGGTGTCGACCAGCAGCGGCAGGATCGGGTGGAAGTAGGGCGACGCGCTGAGCTCGAGCTGGCCCGCGGCCGCCAGGCGGCGGTAGAGCGGCGCCACGCCCGCGGCGATGCGCCGCTGGGCCGCGTGGATCATCCGCACATCGGCCAGCGTGAAGCCCTGGCCTTGCTGGACGAGGCGCTTCAGCCCCGGGTCGCGGTCGCGCCAGCCGGGGTCGATCCAGACGAGGTTGAACCAGGCGACGAGATCGCGGATGTCCTGGTCGGTGAACGTCTCGGGGTCGGCCAACGCCTGGGGCCGGCGATCCAGCAGTTGCGCATAGCGCGGGTAGCTGCGGATGACCCGATCCCAACTGATGCTGAAGCAGAGGTCGATGATGCGCCGTTTGTCCGCGGTGCTCCAGGTCTCCTGCTCGGCCAGCCGCCACAGGTCGTCCGCATGCGCATCGTCGGCGTCCTCCACCCAGGCCAGCATCTGCTCGGTCAGCGATGGCGCCATGTTGATGGTGGCGTGGACTGCGGGATAGCGGGCCAGCACCTCGGCCATGTGCAGGTAGTCCTTGGCCGCATGCAGCCGCACCCAGGGCATGGGGATCTCGCCCGTCCGCAGGTCGCGGTAATCGGGCTGGTGCATGTGCCAGACAAAGGCGATGTAGAGTGGATGCATGAAAATCAGGGAAGACGGCAGAAGGAAGAAGGAAGATCACACGGCAGCTTCACTGCGCGTCCTCCTGCTTCCCCTTCGATCTTCAATCTTCAATCGTCCGCAGGTGCGGGAACAGGATGACCTCGCGGATGCTCGGCTGGTCGGTGAAGAGCATGGTCAGGCGGTCGATGCCGGTGCCGAAGCCGCCCGTCGGCGGCAGGCCGTAGTTGAGCGCGTTCAGGAAGTCCTCGTCCAGCGGGTGCGCGTTCTCGTCCTGGCCGGCCAGCGCAGCGCGCAGCTCGACGAACCGGGCGCGCTGGTCGATGGGGTCGTTCAGCTCGGTGAACGCGTTGCCCAGCTCCATCCCCGCGATAAAGTATTCGAACCGTTCGACCGTGGTCGGGTCATCGACCTTCTTCTTGGCCAGCGGGCTGATGTCCAGCGGGTAATCGATGATGAAGGTCGGCTGGACGAGGGTCGCCTCGACGTAGTCGCCGAACAGCCCGTCGATCAGCTTGCCCCGGCTGGCCAGCGGCTCGTAGCGCAGGCCGGCCGCGCGGATGGCCGCGGCCAGGGAGCTGGCGTCGGGATAGAGCGCATAGTCCACGCCCGTCGCCCCCAGGATCGCATCGCGCATGGTGATGCGCGGCCACGGCGGGGTCAGGTCGATATCGCGCCCCTGATACGTGATGTTCAGCCCGCCCTTGACCGCCCGGCTGATGGCCGCGACCATCTCCTCGACCCGGCGCATCATGCCGTGGTAGTCGGTGTAGGCCTCGTAGAACTCGAGCTGGGTGAACTCCGGGTTGTGCTTGAAGCTGATCCCCTCGTTGCGGAAGTCGCGGCCGATCTCGTACACGCGCTCGTATCCGCCGACCAGCAGCCGCTTCAGATAGAGCTCGAAGCTGATGCGCAGGAACAGCTCCTGGTCGAGCTGGTTGTGGTGGGTGGTGAAGGGCCGCGCGGCCGCGCCGCCGTAGATGGGCTGGAGCACCGGCGTCTCGACCTCGAGAAAGCCGTTCCCATCCAGATAGTCGCGGATGGCGCGGATGATGGCCGCGCGCGTGCGGAACACATCGCGCACCTGGGGGTTCGCCAGCAGGTCTACATAGCGCTGGCGCAGCCGCGTCTCGACGTCGCGCACGCCGTGCCACTTGTCCGGCATCGGGGTCAGCATCTTGCTGAGCAGCCCCAGCTCCCGCACCTCGCACGAGACCTCGCCGGTGCGTGTGGTGAACATCACGCCCGTGACCGTGATGAAGTCGCCCAGGTCGATGAGCTTCTTGAAGAGCTCGTCGTAGACCGCAGCGCCCAACACGTCGCGCTTGAGATAGATCTGCACGCGGCCGCTGCCATCCTCGATGTGCGCAAACGCGGCCTTGCCCATCACGCGCACGGTCAGCAGCCGGCCCACGAGCGTGACCGGCTCGTCCGCGGCCAGTCGGCCCTCGCTGTAGGCCCGGATGGCCTCGGCGTTAGTGTGCGTGCGCGCGCGAGGGAGGCGCGGCGGATAGGGGTCCACGCCCAGGTCGCGCAGCGCGGACAGCTTGTCGCGGCGCAGGAGCTGCTGTTCGTTCAGATGTTCGGCGTCGTCCACGGGGTCTCGTCCTTTTTGGCTCAGGCGATTGCTACGATCTCGAACTCCACGTTGCCGGCCGGCGCTTCGACGCTGACCAGCTCGCCGATGCGGTGGCCCATCAACGCATAGCCGATGGGCGATTTATAGGAGATGCGGCCGTTGCCGGGATCGACCTCGGTGGAGCCCACGATGGTGTACGTCTCCTCGTCCCCGTACTCGAGGTCGCGGATCGTGACCTTGCAGCCGATGGTGACGGTCTCCTTCGGCCCATCGTGTTCGATCACCTTGGCGCTGGCCAGGATATTCCTGAGGGTCAGGATCCGGCCCTCGACAAAAGCCTGCGTATTCTTGGCCTCGTCGTAGCCGGCGTTCTCCGAGACATCGCCGTCGGCCTTGGCCTCCGCAATCTGGCGGGCGACCTCGGGCCGGCGGACGTTGACCAGGTAATCCAGTTCTTCTTGCAGCTTCTGGATCCCCTCGGCGGTCAGATAATCACTGTTCGGTTCATCCATGACTTGCGTTGCCTCTGAAATTCAGCTTGCATGACGGGCATGTGCAACATGTCCGTGGCAGCCGTGCCCGGGAGGGGCTAAAAAAAGCGCCGCCGGCAGGCTCCCGCAGTTGCAGGTCAGTGCCGTGGCGTCTCGGGCCTGGGGCCGGCGCAACCTGGACGGCCCATGAGAATAGAGACAGCCGTCCTGACTAGACGGCTCGAACGGTTGGGATTATACGCCAGCCGCGCGGGAAATGCAAATCGCCGAAAACCACATCCAGGGGCCCCGGATGCCAATACGCGCGGGACGTCTGTGCGGAGGTCTCCTGAACGAAGGCATCCTTCAACTGCATCCGCACTGCGTCCTCCGCCCGGGGTGCTTCCATAGGCTTCTCATGAATAAGACGGAGCATCCTGAGCGGGTGTACGGCTCGACGTGGCTGACGACACAAGGCCAGTCGAAGGAGCGGACGTGAGGGCCGCCCCTTCGACTGCGTCCGCACTGCGTGCGTCGCGTAGCGACGCCCTGCGCTCAGGGTGCTCTCGACATTTTCATCCTGGACGGCAGCCCCAGGGCCATAACCATTTCGCCCAGGCCACCTATGCGCCGCGGACCACCGGCCACCTATCTTGGCGGAATCGCGCGGCGATGCTATCATCCGCAGCAACCACGATTATCTGGGAGCTCTGCGTCATGCCGTCTCAGTTGCGGATCCTCTTCTCCGGCCTGCTGCTCATCCTGGTCGCCGTAGGCGCGTGCAACGCGCAGCGGCCGGCCTCATCCCTGGGCGCGCGGCCCACGCGAGCCAACTATACGCCCACGCCTCAGCCCGCGACCGCGGAGGAGGCCATCCGCCAGCTCGTCGTGCTGGAGGGCCGCGACCTGGTCAGCCAGGACATCGAAGGGCTGATGGGCCTGTGGGCCGCGGATGCGGTCGTGACCGATGCGAAACACACGCCGGACGACCCCACGGACGATGCGCGATGGGTGGGCCGAGATGCGATTCGTGAGCGTTATGTCGTGCTCGTCTTCCCCGGCAACCCACAGACCGCCGGCGACCCGCACGTCGCCATCACCGTCGACGGCGAGGACGAGGGCGCCACGGCCACGGCAATCGGCACCACCACGATCGGCAGCGAGGTCTCGCCGGGCGGCGACCGCTGGACCTTCGTGAAACGCGATGGCCGCTGGTGGATCAGCAGCCTGACCTACAACCTCGAAGCCGAATAGCCGCGGGAACCCTCGCGCCGTGCGCAGCGTCTCACCCTCAGTAGCGTCGGCACAACCCGTTGCGAGAAGGAGAGCGCCATGCACGGCCTGGGCCGCTATCTGGCCCTGGGCGACCGGGTGACGGTCGTCCTCGACGGCAGGGCCTACGCCATCGCGCCGGAGAAATAAGTGTCTATCCGAAAACTCGCTCCGGTTTACCTCACCCCCCATCCCCCTCTCCTGACGTGCGAGCCTTCGGCTCGCACGTCAGGAGAGGGGGAGCCGAGGGGGTGAGGCCGGTCCCAGCAGGTTTTCGGATAGGTTCTACGCTCTTTGCCGCAGAGGACACGGAGGGCGCAGGGGATGATTGTCCCCATGCCCTCCGTGTCCGCGGCCGCGCGGCCGGCCCCGTTCCCGGCGTTCACGAGCACCCCATTTTATTGCTATTGCCCCTCTGCCGTGCTATAATCACTTCGTTTATGACCCGCGTCATATTACATTCTCCCCGGAGTCAGGAATGGATCGGCGCGATATACTCATGGCGTTGCCGGTGTTCGCCGGCCTGTCAGAGCGAGACTGGGATAAGGTCATCGATCTGTTCAGCGAACGCCAGTATCAGAAGGATGACTACATCTTTCTGGAAGGAGAAGCGCCGGAAGCCCTCTACGTCGTCAAGACCGGCAAGATCAAGGTGCTGCGCCACTCGACCGACGGCAAGGACGTGGTCCTGCGCGTGGTCAGCCCGGGCCAGATGCTCGGCTCGGTCGCGGTCTTCGATGGCGGCGGCTACCCTGGCACGGCCCAGGCCATCGAGCATTGCAGCCTGCTCGTCATCGCGCGCAACGACTGCCTGACCCTCGTCACCCGCTACCCGGTCTTTGCCCTGGCCGTCATCAACGACATGGGCACGCGGCTGCGCGGCTCCGCCGAGCAGATCCGCAGCCTGGCCGTGGAGCGGGTCGAGCAGCGCATCGCCCGCGTCCTGCTCAAGCTGGGCGCGAGCGCGGGCGCGGATACGCCGGACGGCCGCGTGATCGAGATGCCCCTGACGCGCCAGGATGTCGCGGACATGACCGGTACGACCGTCGAGACCGCGATCCGCGTGATGAGCAAGTTCCGCCGCCAGGAGTTCATCCGCACGCGCCGCGGCAAGGTCGTCCTGGTCGATCTGGACGCGCTGCAAGACGTCGCCGAGGCAGGCTGACGGCGCTAACAGAAGCGGCTCCCCGCAGCACCCTGCTCACTTTGTCGCCCGACCCCTCTTATGTTAAAATACCATTGCTTGCCGGTGAGCCGCCGCCCCGGGGCCTGGCCCCGGGAAGGAACTTCCCGACTTCCGCTCCGTCCGGGCAGCTCGCTGTCCGGCGGGGAAAGCCGCCCCACGAAATCACAAGTGGGGGCAGCGCTGCAAGCCATAAGGCCCTCGGCCCTGTGGCTGGCGCTGACTACAACCGCAACAGAAAGCAAACCCGCGAAGCCGAGGCGAGGGCTGACGTCTTCGCCTCGGCCGTGAGGGCTGAAACGGTGGGGTAAGAGCCCACCGGCGGCGGCAGCAATGTCGCCGGCCGGGCGAGCGTGCGGCTGGAAGCAAGGTGAGTGGGCCGGGGGCTGAGGCGCGGCCTCGGCTTATCGGTCTCATCGCAGCCGCGCCGGTGAAGGCGGGCAACACCCGCCAGGCCAGGCGCAGCCATGCGCCCGCGCGAGCGGGCGTGTGAGACAGATGGCGGCAGGCCCAGGGCATGACCCAGGGCCGGACAGAATCGGGGGTATGATCCGGCAAGCATGTTTCGCAAGACGGCGCTCGGCGAAGCGGCGCCTCGTGCGAAACCCGGGCCGACGTGGCGGAATGGCAGACGCGGCAGACTTAGGATCTGCTGAGCTACGCTCGTGGGGGTTCAAATCCCCCCGTCGGCACTGAACCGATCGAGAATCAGACGAGGGACCGTCCGGGACCGCGCGTTTCGGGCGGCCCTTCGCGTCCGGCCCCGAACACGGTCGCCCCTTCGACTGCGTCCGCACTGCGTGCGTCGCGTAGCGACGCCCTGCGCTCAGGACGCTCCGATCTGTTCGAGAATTGCCGCGCATAATGGCGTTCGCCCGCCCCGTCCAGCCTGTAAATCCTGTGAATCCTGTCTAAGGCTTGGAATTCCCGCCCCATGCAAGCGCGATTTGACAGCTTTCCGAAAATCGATTACTATGGATAACGGTTATCCGTAGACTATAGCTCGCAACTGGATGCTTACGATGCCCGATAACGAGTCTCGCTTTCAGCAACTGGCGGCCCGGCTGAAGGAGCACGATTACCGCCTGACGCCCCAGCGCGTGGCGCTGCTGCGGCTCATCGCGTCCAGCGAGGGGCATCCCAGCGCGGCCCACCTGTATGAGCAGATCAAGGCCCAGTTCCCGACGACCAGCCTGGCGACGGTCTACAAGACGCTCAACCTCCTGAAGGATCTGGGCGAGGTGCTCGAGCTGGGCTTCAGCGACGACGATAACCGTTATGACGGCAGCCGCCCCGACCCGCACCCGCATCTGATCTGCATGCGCTGTCGAAAGATCCTGGACCCCCAGGTGAGCCTGGTGGACGACCTGACCCAGGAGGTGGCCGAGCAGACCGGGTTCCAGGTCATCAGCCACCGGCTCGATTTCTACGGACTGTGTCCCGATTGCCAGCAAAACCAGTAACGGAGATCCCTGGCAACATCGTTCAACCATATGCACCACAAGGAGCAGACAAGATGAGTGACGTCAGCCAATCCCCGGCCCAGAGCGATGCCCCGCAGGGCGTGGCCCAGCGCGGCGCATCGAACCGTGACTGGTGGCCGAACCAGTTGAACCTCAAGATCCTCCACCAGCACTCTCCCAAGTCCAACCCTTTGGGCGAGGGCTTCAACTACGCTGAAGAATTCAAGAAGCTCGATTACGAGGCCCTGAAGCAGGACCTCTACGCGCTCATGACCGACTCGCAGGACTGGTGGCCGGCCGACTACGGGCATTACGGCGGGCTCTTTATCCGCATGGCCTGGCACAGCGCGGGCACCTACCGCGTGGGCGACGGCCGCGGCGGCGGCGGCACGGGCAACCAGCGTTTTGCGCCCCTCAATAGCTGGCCCGACAACGCCAACCTCGACAAGGCGCGGCGGCTGCTCTGGCCGATCAAGAAGAAATACGGCAACAAGATCTCCTGGGCCGACCTGATGATCCTGGCCGGCAACTGCGCGCTGGAGTCGATGGGCTTCAAGACCTTCGGCTTCGCCGGCGGCCGCGAAGACATCTGGGAGCCGGAGGAGGACATCTACTGGGGCAGCGAGAGCGAGTGGCTGGGCGACAAGCGCTACAGCGGCGATCGGGATCTCGAAAACCCGCTGGCCGCGGTGCAGATGGGCCTGATCTACGTGAACCCCGAAGGCCCGAACGGCGTGCCCAGCGCGGTCGCCTCGGCCCGCGACATCCGCGAGACCTTCGGCCGCATGGCGATGAACGACGAGGAGACGGTCGCGCTGATCGCCGGCGGACACACGTTCGGCAAGACCCACGGCGCCGGCCCCGCGACCCACGTCGGCCGCGAGCCCGAGGCCGCGCCCATCGAGGAGATGGGCCTCGGCTGGAAGGGCAGCTTCGGCAGCGGCAAGGGGGACGACACCATCACCAGCGGCATCGAGGGCCCGTGGACGCCCAACCCGACCCGGTGGGATACGGGCTACTTCGACATGCTGTTGGGCTACGACTGGGACGTGGTGAAAAGCCCCGCCGGCGCATGGCAGTGGGCCCCGGTCGGCCTGGAGGAGAAGGACTACGCGCCGGCCGCGCACGATCCGTCCAAACGGGTCATGCCCATCATGACCACCGCGGACATGGCGTTGCGGTTCGACCCGGCCTACCGGAAGATCGCCAAGCGGTTCCACGAGCACCCCGACGAGTTCGCCGAGGCCTTTGCCCGCGCGTGGTTCAAGCTGACCCACCGCGACATGGGCCCCCGCTCGCGCTACCTCGGCCCGGAGGTCCCGGCCGAGGAGATGGTCTGGCAGGACCCGGTGCCCGCGGTGGATCACGTGCTGGTCGACGCGGCCGACATCGCGGATCTCAAGGCTCAGATCCTGGCCTCGGGGCTGTCGGTGTCCGAGCTGGTCTCGACCGCCTGGGCTTCGGCGAGCACCTTCCGCGGCTCCGACATGCGCGGCGGGGCCAACGGCGCGCGCATCCGCCTCGCGCCGCAGAAGGATTGGGAGGTCAACCAGCCGGCGCAGTTGGCCAGGGTGCTGGGCGTCCTCGAGGGCATCCAGGCCGCGTTCAACGGCGCGCAGACCGGCGGCAAGAAGGTCTCGCTGGCCGACCTGATCGTCCTGGCCGGTTGCGCCGGCGTCGAACAGGCGGCGAAGGCCGCCGGTTTCGACGTGGTCGTCCCCTTCACCCCGGGCCGCACCGATGCGTCGCAGGAGCAGACCGACGTGCTCTCCATGTCGGTGCTGGAGCCGAAGGCGGACGGCTTCCGCAACTACCAGAAGGCGAAGTATGCCGTAAAGGCCGAGGAGCTGCTGGTGGACCGGGCGCAACTGCTGACGCTGTCCGCCCCTGAGATGACGGCCCTCATCGGCGGGCTGCGCGTCCTGGGCGCGAACTACGGCGGGGCGCAGCACGGCGTCTTCACCCAGCGGCCGGGCGTGCTGACCAACGACTTCTTCGTGAACCTGCTCGACATGCGCACGGCGTGGAAGCCGACCGCAGAGGACCCCGACCTGTTCGAGGGCCGCGACCGCGCCACGGGCGAGCTCAAGTGGACCGGCGCCCGCGTCGACCTGATCTTCGGCTCCAACTCTCAACTGCGGGCCCTGGCGGAGGTCTACGCGCAGGACGACGCGGCCGAAAAGTTCGTGCACGACTTCGTGGCCGCCTGGGACAAGGTCATGAACCTCGATCGGTTCGACCTGGCCTGATCGCAGCCGCCTGATTTCGCAAAATCACGGCTGCGCGGTTGGTAGCAGGTGCTTTTAGCGCCCTATGCCAGCGGGCGCTAAAAGCACCTACCCGAATAACCTGCTCTGGCCGGTTGTCGGCCGGGCCAGGGCCACGGTCAGAGACCGGCCCTAGCGTTTTTTCGGATGGGCGCGCCAAAGCGCCTACTACAAACCGGGGCCTCCGCCTCAGGTCTCGTCGGCCGCCCTAAACGCTGAAGCGTCGCGCTTTTTTTCCATTTGGCGTTTGCCAAAAAACCGATTATCATACCCCATGCGATCCTGCAGTGTGGCAGTGGATGTTGCAGCCACGCGCCGGACAGCCTTCGCAGCCCCCTCCCTACCTCGTCTCGGCGTCTCGCTGTCATGACCGCAATCGGCTACCGTTTTTGCTTTGTGTCACATAGTGATAGGAGGAGACCAACCATGACCACAGAGACGAAACGCATCAGCCGGCGCAAGTTCTTCCGGCTGGCCGGCATGTCCGCGGCCCCCGCTGCTGGGGCCGAAGCAGCCGCGGCGCCGGCCGCCGCGGCCCAACCGACCGAGATCGTCATCGCGCAGTACGCCGACCTCGTGAGCCTGGACCCGCAGCACACCAACGACAACGCCTCCTACGGGCCGGAAAAGCTGATGTTCGAAGGCCTCATCGGCTTCAACGAGAAGATGGAGATGGAGGCCATGCTGGCCGAGCGCTGGGAGGCATCCGACGACGCCACCACGTTCACCTTCTACCTGCGCAAGGGCATCAAGTTCCACGACGGCGCGCCGTTCAACGCAGAGGCAGTCAAATATAACTTCGACCGCGTCACCAACCCCGACAACAAGCTCATCCGCTACGGCCTCTATCGCATCATCGAGAAGACCGAGGTCATCGACGAGTACACCGTCAAGTTCACCACGTCCGAGCCGTTCGGCGCGATGCTCGCCACCTTTGCGCATCCCGCGGGCGGCATCGTCAGCCCGCTGGCGGCCAAGCTGGGCGAGGAGGCGCTGGAGTTCGGCAAGGCCCCGGTCGGCACGGGCCCCTACAAGTTCGTCGAGTGGGTGCCGGGCGATCATCTGACCGTCGAGAAGTTTGCGGATTACTGGAACCCGGAGCAGGCCGGCAAGGTGGATCGCTTCATCATCAAGCCGGTGCCGGAGGCCGGCACGCGCATCAGCATGCTCCAGGCCGGCGACGCCCAGTTCATCAACCAGGTGCCCTATCCGCAGGTCGAGCTGGTCAAGGGCAGCTCGGACGCCTCCATCGTCGAGAACGAATCGGTCTACACCTACTGGGTGGCAATGAACACCCAGAAGGAGCCGTTCACCGACAAGCGGGTGCGCCAGGCGCTCAACTATGCGATCGACAAGCAGGCCATCATCGACTCGGTGCTGGCGGGCTACGGCCAGGTCATCGACTCGCCGCTCGCGCCGCGCGTCTGGGGCTACAAGTCGACCAGGACCTACGAGTATGACCCCGAAAAGGCGAAGGCGCTGCTGGCGGAGGCCGGCGTGTCCGGCTTCAAGACGACGCTGTGGGCCTCGGACGCGACCGATGCCAAGCAGGTTTCCGTCGCCATCCAGGGCCAGCTCGCCGATATCGGCGTCGAGGTCGAGATCATGAACATGGAGGCGGCCACGCTGAACGCCGAACGGTTCAAGCCGCCCGAGGAGAACCAGAGCATGTTGAACTTCGCCGGCTGGTCACCGTCCACCGGCGATGCGGACTGGGGCCTGCGGCCGCTGCTGTCCAAGGAGTCGATCCCGCCGGTCTCCTTCAACCTCGCGTTCTGGGACAATCCGGAGTTCGACGAGCAGATCAAGACGGCCCTGGGGACCGCGGACGAGGCAGTCCGGCTGGAGGCGTACGCCAAGGCGCAGGAGATCGTGATGGAGGAGGCGCCCTGGATCTTCCTGTGGCGCACGACCGTCCTGGGCGGCATCAGCAACAAGGTCGGCGATATGTGGATCCAGCCCGACGGCATCGGCTACTATCGCAAAGGCTACTACAAGTAGGCCGCACCATTGGTTTGCAGGATCGGCTGCGGGCGGCTGGTCAGCCGCCATCCGTCCGCAGCCGGCCTAAGAGGTGGCACGCGTGTTCACCTATCTCCTTCGCCGGCTGGTGATCATCATCCCGACGCTGATCGGGGTGTCGATTGCCGTCTTCCTGCTGCTGCACATGGTCCCCGGCGACCCGGCCCGGCTGATGGCCGGGCTGGACGCCACCCAGGCCGATGTCGAGATGCTGCGCGAATCGCTCGGCCTGAACCGGCCCCTGCCGGAACAGTATTTCATGTGGCTCGGCAACCTGTTGCAGGGCAACATGGGCCGCTCCACGCGCACGCACAACCTCGTCACCTATGAGATCGGGCTGCGCCTGCCCGCCACCGCGCAGCTCACGCTGGTCAGCATCGTCATCGCCGTGATCATCGGGCTGAGCGCCGGCATCATCGCGGCCACGCGGCGCAACTCGGCGTGGGATTACACCAGCATGATCGTGGCGCTGCTCGGCATCTGCACGCCCTCCTTCTGGCTCGGCCTGATGCTGATGTGGATCTTTGCGGTCGAGCTGCGCTGGCTGCCGACCAGCGGCCGCGGGGACTGGCGGCATCTCGTCCTGCCGGGGATCACGCTGGGGGTCGGGGCCGCGGCCATTATCGCGCGCGTCACCCGCTCCAGCCTGCTCGAGGTGCTGAACCAGGACTACATCCGCACCGCAAAGGCAAAGGGCCTGCGCGAGCAGGTCGTCATCTACCGGCACGCGCTCAAGAACGCCCTCATCCCGGTCGTCACGGTCATCGGGCTGGAGTTCGGCTTCCTGCTCGCGGGCGCGGTCATCACCGAGACGGTGTTCGCCTATCCCGGAGTGGGCCGCCTGCTTGTCGACTCGATTGCCTTCCGAGATTATCCGATGGTCCAGGGCATCCTGCTCATACTGGCCGCCCAGTTCGTGCTGGTCAACCTGCTGGTCGACCTCCTCTACGCCTGGCTCGATCCGAGGATACATTATGACAACGGTTGATGCCACGGCCGCCGCCGCCAATCTCGTGCTCGCGCAGCGCTCGCGCAGCTTGTGGCGCGATGCGTGGGCGCGGCTCATCCGCAACCGGGCCGCGGTGTTCGGGGGCGTCATCGTGCTGCTGCTCATCATCGCGGGGCTGGCCGCGCCGCTGCTTGCGCCCTACAGCCCCATCAAGCAGGATCTGCGCAACAGCGTCAAGCCGCCCTCCATGCAGCACCTCCTCGGCACCGATGTCCACGGCCGCGACATCTTCAGCCGCATCATCTACGGCGCGTCCTATTCGCTGCGCATCGGCTTCCTGGGCGCATTCCTCGCCGGGCTGATCGGCTCGGTGTTGGGCCTCATCTCGGGCTTCTACGGCGGGCTTGCGGATCTGCTGATCATGCGCTTCATGGATATCCTGCTCGCCTTTCCGGGGCTGCTGCTGGCGATTGCCATCATTGCCGCCATCGGGCCGGGGCTGAACAACGTCATCATCGCGGTCGCGATCTTCTCCGTGCCGACGTTTACGCGCGTCGTGCGCGGGTCGGTCCTGTCGGTGCGGCAGAACGAGTACATCGTCGCGGCGCGCACGGTCGGCGCGACCGACAACCGCATCATGCGCCTGCACCTGTTCCCCAACATCCTCGCGCCGCTGATCGTCCTGGTCACGATGCGCATCGCCACCGCCATCCTGACCGCCGCCAGCCTGAGCTTCCTGGGGCTGGGCGCGCAGCCGCCCACGCCCGAATGGGGCGCCATGTTGAGCGACGGTCGCGACTATCTCGTGCTGGCCCCCCATGTCGCCGCGTTCCCCGGGCTGGCCATCCTGCTGGCCGTCCTGGGCTTCAACCTGCTGGGCGACGGGCTGCGCGATGCGCTCGACCCGCGCATGCGGTTATGAGCGCGTCCGCCGGCATGACGACGCCCGCCTGCGTCCGCCCATGGCTGTGAGCCTCCCCGCGCCGCTGATCGGCATCGTCGGCGGCGTCGGCCCCTACGCCGGCCTCGATCTGGCCGCCAAGGTCTTCGGCCAGACGCGCGCGCAGAGCGACCAGGAACACCTGCCCCTGGCGCTGCTGTCGCTGCCCCACACCATCGCCGACCGCACCGCGTATCTGCTGGGCGAGACCCCGGAGAACCCGGCCTTTGCGCTCGCGGAGGTCGTGCGCGGGCTGGAGGCGCTGGGCGCTACGGCGATAGGCATCCCGTGCAACACCGCGCACGCGCCGGGCATCTTCGACGTGCTGCTGGCGGAGCTTGCGCGCACGGGCAGCCGCGCCCGCGTCCTGCACATGATCCGCGAGACGGCCCGCCTCCTGGCGGAGACGCAGCCGGGCGTGCGGCAGGTCGGCGTGCTGAGCACGACCGGCACTGCGCGCGCCGGCGTCTACCCGGCGATCCTGCGGCCGCTCGGCGTCGTCGCGCTCGCGCCCGCGGACGACGTGCAATCGCGCGTGCAGGCCGCCATCTACGATCCGGCCTACGGCATCAAGGCGCAGTCCAGCCCGGTGACGCCGCGCGCCCGCGGCGAACTGCTGGCCGCGGCCGAACACCTGCGCGCGGCCGGCGCGGAGGCCATCATCCTGGGCTGCACGGAGGTCTCGCTCGCGCTGCCGGAGCGCACCCTCCACGGCCTGCCCGCCGTCGATCCGACCCTGGCGCTGGCCCGCGCGCTGATCCGCGAGACCTACCCCGACCGGCTGAAGCCCCTGGTTTGAATTTGCGAATCGATTCGAGGATTGTTCCGGCCGGTCGCCGGCCGGGCCTGGGGCGCGGTCAGCGACCGGCCCCAGCGTTTTCGGACGGGTTCAGCCCTTCCTGCGGCGGCCCTCCACGTCGGCGGCCTTGAGCGCCTGGAAGACGGCCAGCGGGGTGATCGGGGACGGCTCGTTGTAGATGGTCTCGCCGGGGGCGCAGGCCTTTTCCGCCGCCAGCATCAGATCCGCATCGCTGGCGTCGCCCAGGCCGATCCCGGCCAGCGTGGTCGGCAGGCCGATCGCCTCACAGAAGCCGTAGACATCGTCGATCACGTCCGGGTCCTGGCCGCTGATGAAGAGGGAGGCCAGCACGCCGATGGCGACCTTCTCGCCGTGGAAGTAGTGGTGCGTGCCGGCCAGCGCGGTCAGGCCGTTGTGGATGGCGTGCGCCGCGGCCAGCCCGCCCGACTCGAACCCCAGCCCGCTCAACAGGGTGCTGGCCTCGACGACCTTCTCCAGCGCGAGCGTAACCACGTGCTCGGCGCAGGCCGCGACGGCCTGCTCGCCGTAGGTCAGCAGGGTCTCGTAGCACAGCTCGGCAAGGGCGTAGGCGGTCATCGAGCCCAGCCGGCCGGTCATGTTGCCCGCATACTTGGCCTGGCACGAGCGGGCCTCGAAGACGGTCGCCAGCGCGTCGCCGATGCCGCTGACCAGGAAGCGCACCGGCGCCTGGGCGACGATCCGCGTATCCACCAGCACCACGGTGGGGTTGGTGGGCAGCAGCAGGTAGCGCTTGAACTCGCCATCGACGGTGTAGATCACCGAGAGCGCCGAGCAGGGCGCGTCGGTGGAGGCGATAGTGGGGACCACCATCACCGGGACGCCGAGCGCATACGCGGTGGCCTTGGCCGTGTCGAGCGCCTTGCCGCCGCCCACGCCGACGACCATCTCCATCTTGGCCGAGCGGCCCAGCGCGGTCAGGCGGTCGATCTCCTCGTCAGAGCATTCGCCGCCGAAGGTTTCGACCTGCGCCTCCACCTGAGCCTGCACCGCGGGCAGGAAGGACGGCAGCAGGTTCTGGCTGACAAAGGGGTCCACCAGCAGCAGGGCGCGCTTGCCCAGCCGCGCCATCTCCTCGCCCAGAAGCTGGACTGCGTCATAGCCCTGGACATAGCGTCCGGGGAAAATCGTCGTCGTAATCATGCGATCCTCCGTTGAATGGGGTTATGGCCTCGATGGGCCGGCATTGCGAGTTGTGCAGCTTCTCGAAACTGCATGTGCCGCTATAGATCGAGATAGTTATCCTTACGCGACAATATTCACATTATAGGCTGTCGCGCCATAAATGTCAAGATTTTTCGCCGCCCCCGGCGCAGCCAGCAGCGGCGCGCCTGCGACAGCCTCGAACCTGCTCGAAATCCGCTCTGGCCGGTCTCCGACCGAGCCAGGGGCACGGTCAGAGACCGGCCCCAGCAGTTTCCGGATAAATCCTTATTTCCCTACGCGGCGACACCATGTTAAAATACTTGGGCGCGAACGTCGATCAACCCAGGTTCACCAAAGGAATTGCATATGACCCCTCTCGCCATTGCCGATGTCAACCTCCCTGTGTATACCGATTCTGTGGTCGAAAGTGCAGGCGTGACCTGCTTCCTGGCCCGCCTGGCGCCCGGCGACAAGCGCCTGGGCCTGCTCGCCGCGACCGACGCCGCACTGCCGCCGGGCTTTGCGGGCGAACACAGCGAGGTTGCCGGTCGCCGCCTGCTCCTGTGCCCGCTGACCCACGCGAACGCGGCCGCGCTGCGCGATGCGCTGCCCTGGCTCCGGCCCGTCCCGCTCGGCCTGGCGACCTCCGCGGGCTGCGGCGATCGGCTGGGCCTCGCGACGCCGGGCCATGCGCGCGCCGCGCGGCGGATGCGCGGCGACAGCCCCGCCAGCCCCATCGCGATGATCTTTGCCCAGCAGTCCATCCGCGAGATGACGCGCACCGGCCGGTCGCCCGACGATGTGATGGACGATGCGCTGTGGGGCGCGTTCCAGGCCGGCTGGCGCGAGCCGGTCGGCGCGGACGCGGATCACCTCAAGACGTTGGAGGACATCGACCGCTGCGCGGCCGCCGGCTTCACCTTTTTCACCATCGACCCCGGCGAGCACGTGGACCCGACCGCGGACCGCGGGAACGCCACGACGCTGCGCGAGCGCTACCTGGCGCTGCCCTGGGCGCAGCTCGACAGCTCGCCGTCCGCGCTGGCCGAGCGCTATGCAGGACGGCGCTTCGACCTCGCGGATCGTGCGATCAGCCTCGACGAGGTGACGCTCTACCGCGCCGCGGTCAAATACGGCCGCGCGGTCGCGCACGTCGCCGCGATGTATCATCACCTGCTGGCGGTCATGGCCGGCCGGCCGTGCGAGCTGGAGGTGTCGGTGGACGAGACGGATACGCCGACCACCCACGCCGAACACCTTTTCGTGGCCCACGAGCTGTACCGGCTGGGCGTGCGCTGGGTCAGCCTGGCCCCACGCTACGTCGGCCGGTTCGAGAAGGGCGTGGACTACATCGGCAGCCTGGCGGAGTTCGATGCGGACTTCGCCGGCCACGCGGCCATCGCGGCCCACTTCGGCCCCTACAAGCTGAGCCTGCACACCGGCTCCGACAAGTTCAGCATCTACGAGCGCGCCGCGGCCCATGCGCGCGGCCTGCTGCACCTCAAGACCGCGGGCACCAGCTATCTCGAGGCGCTGCGCGCGACCGCGGGGTTCGATCCCGCGCTGTTCCGCGAGATCTATGCGTTCGCCATCGAGCACTACGAGACGGATCGCGCGAGCTATCACGTCTCCGGCTCGCTCGACCGCGTGCCGCGGCCCGAGACGCTGGCCGACGCCGAGCTGCCCGGCCTGCTGGAGCAGTTCGATGCGCGGCAGGTGCTCCACGTGACGTTCGGCTCCGTGCTGACGACGGAGCAGTTCAAGGCGCGGCTCTTCGCCGGCCTGGTGGCGCACGAGGAGGAGCACTACGCCGCGCTCGAACGCCACTTCGTGCGCCATCTCGAGCCGCTGGTGAAGGTGGAATAGAACGCAGATGTGCCAACCTGCGGTTGGCCCTGATAAGCCTGATTCACGCTGATTTTCCTGTTTATCATGGTCATCAGCGTCATCAGCGTTCTATTGATATCTGGAGGTGTGATATGCGGGTGTTGTTTATCGGCGGGACCGGGGTCATCAGCACGGCCTGCGCGGAGCTGGCGCTGGCGCGCGGCATCGAGCTGACGCTGCTCAACCGCGGCCGTTCCGCCGTGCACCCCGTCCCCGCGGGCGCGGAGGTCATACACGCGGACATCCGCGATCACGCCGCGGCGCGGGCCGCGCTGGCCGGCCGGAGGTTCGACGCGGTCGTGGATTGGGTGGCATTCACGCAGGAGCATGTCGAGGCGGACATCGCGCTCTTTCGCGGGCGGACGGATCAGTACGTCTTCATCAGCTCGGCGTCGGCCTACCAGAAGCCGCCTTCCAGCCTGCCCATCACCGAGTCGACCGTGCTCGACAACCCCTTCTGGCAGTACTCGCGCGACAAGATCGCGGGCGAGGAGCGGCTGGTGCGCGCGTTCCGGGAGGAGAAGTTCCCGTACACCATCGTCCGCCCCGCTCACACCTACGACCGGACAAAGGTACCGGGCGCGGGCGGCTGGACGGGCATACACCGGCTGCGCCGGGGCAAGGCGGTCGTCGTGCCCGGCGACGGGACCTCGCTGTGGGTGCTGACCCACGCGCGCGACCTGGCCAAGGGGCTGGTGGGGCTGCTCGGCAACGCGCGGGCCATCGCGGAGGCGTTCCACATCACCTCTGACGAATGGCTCGGCTGGAACCAGATCTATGCTGCGCTGGCGCGCGCCGCGGGCGCGGAGCTGCGCCTGGTCCACGTGCCCTCCACGATCATCGAGCGCTATCACCCGCAGTGGGGCGCGGGCCTGCTGGGCGACAAGACATACAGCGCGGTGTTCGACAACAGCAAGATCAAGCGCTTCGTGCCCGACTATGCCGCGACCACGCCGTTCAGCGCGGGCGCGCGCGAGATCGTCGCCTGGTACGACGCGGACCCGGCGCGACAGGTCGTCAACGAGGAGTACGACCGGGTGATGGACGAGCTTATCGCACGCATGGAGCGGGCGTTCTGAGATAACCACGGGACAGACGGAAGGATCAGACATGAAAGCACTGGTGTATGAGGCGCCGTGGCAGATGCCGCTGCGCGAGGTGGCCGACCCTGAGCCGCAGTCCGGCGAGGTGATCGTCGCGGTGCGCGCGGTCGGCGTCTGCGGGTCGGACGTGCACGGCTTCACCGGTTCCACGGGCCGGCGCATCCCGCCCATGATCATGGGCCACGAGTTCTCCGGCGAGGTCAGCGCGGTCGGCGCGGGCGTGAGCGGCTGGCAGCCGGGCGCGCGCGTGACCGTGCTGCCGACCATCTCGTGCGGCGCGTGCGCCAACTGCCGCGCGGGCCTGCCCAACATCTGCCTGAACCGCAGCGGGCTCGGCATGATGACGACCGACGGCGCATACGCGGAGGCGGTGCGCGTGCCCGCGCGGCAGTTGTACCCGCTGCCGGCGGAGGTCTCCTGGGAGGCCGGCGCGATGGTCGAGCCGCTGGCCGTGGGCATGCACGCGGCCAACCTGACCCCCATCCAGCTCATGGACACCGTGCTGATCTTCGGCGCGGGCACCATCGGCCTGCTGACGCTGATGGCCGTCCGGCTGAAGGGCGCGGGCAAGATCATCGTCACCGACCTCAGCCCGCACCGCCTGGAGGTCGCGCGGCGGCTCGGCGCGGACGTGACCGTCAACCCGCGTGAGGCGGATCTGGCCGCGGCCGTGCACGAGCACGCGGGGCCATCCGGCGCGCCGGTCGTCATCGAGGCGGTGGGCGCGGCCGCGACCGCGCGGCAGTCGCTCGAGCTGGTGCGCCCCGGCGGGCATGTCACCTGGATCGGCAACTCGCAGCCCATGATCGAGATCAACATGCCCTCCATCGTCACGCGCGAGATCACCATCCGGGGCGCGTATGCGTTCAACCGCGAGTTCGGCGACGCGATCGAGGCGATCCGCTCCGGCAGCGTGGATGTGATGGCGCTCGTGGAGGACGTCCTGCCGCTGGCCGAGGGGCCGCGCGTGGTCACGGAGCTGGCAAAGGGCCAGCTCGACGCCATCAAGATCGTGCTCAAGCCGTAGAAAGAACCGCCAAGACGCAAGGAATCAATTTACTCATTACTCGTTACTCGTTCCTGTACGTAATGAGTAATGAGTAACGAGTAATGAGTAACAAGTAACGGACGGCTCAAGCCCGTGAGGATGCCCATGAGCGAGCTCGGTTTTGCCATCATCGGCCCCGGCAAGGTGGGCCACATCCACGCGCGCATCCTGGCCGCGCTGCCCGGCGCGCGGCTGGCCGCGGTCTGCGGGCGCAACGCGGAGCGCACCGCGGCCTTCGCCGCGCAGTACGCCGCGCAGCCGTACACCGACCTGTCCGAGCTGCTGGCCGACCCGGCGGTCGATGCGGCCATCATCTGCACGCCCCACCCGCAGCACGCGGCGCAGGCCGTGGCCGCGCTCCGGGCGAGACGCGGCGTGGTCAGCCAGCGGCGCTGGTACGAGCCGGTGCGCCGCGTCAAGGACGCCATCGACGCGGGCAAGATCGGCCGGCCGATCCTCGGCACCGTGACCGTGCTCGGCTGGCGCGGGCCGGAATACTATGCGATGGACCCCTGGCGCGGCAAGTGGGATGCAGAGGGGGGCGGCGTGCTCGTCAACCAGACCTCGCACCAGCTCGACCTGTTCCAGTGGTTTATGGGGCCGGTCGAGGAGGTGTGCGGCTACTGGGGCAACCTGACGCACCCGTATATCGAGGTGGAGGACACCGCGGTGGCCGCGCTGCGCTTCCGCAACGGCGCGCTGGGCAGCCTCGTCGTGAGCAACTGCCAGAACCCCGGCATCTACGGCAACATCCACGTCCACGGCTCGAACGGCGCGACGGTCGGCGTGCAGACGGACGGCGGCTCGATGTTCTTCGTCGGCCAGGCCGCGGCCGTGGAGCCGCCGATCAACGACCTGTGGACCGTCGCGGGCGAGCTGGAGCTGCTGCCCGGCTGGCAGGCGGAGGATCGCGCCCGGATTGCGACGCTGGACATCATGAGCGACTACACCCGGCGGCAGGTGGCCGATTTCGTCGCGGCCATCGTGGAGGATCGCCCGCCCGCGGTGACCGGCGAGGACGGCCGACAGGCGGTCGCGCTGTTCGACGCGGTCTACCGGTCGGGCCGGGAGCGGGGGCCGGTGCAGGTGGAGTAACGCTCCGACCTCGACTCCTGAGATCGGAGGGGCGGTCTATTCCGACGTCCGAAGATCAAGGCAGAGCCTCGCGCGGCACGCGCGCCAGGATCGCCGAGACCACCTCGTAGTTGATCGTGCCGAGCCGGCGCGCCACATCCTCCACGGTGATCGCCGCGTCGCCCTGCCGGCCGATCAGCACGACCTCGTCGCCCTGGCGCACGTGCGCGATGTGCGTCACGTCGATCATCGTCTGATCCATCGACACCCGGCCCACGATCGGCGCGGCCTGCCCGCGCACGAGCACCTCGCCCCAGTGCTGCGGCGCGCGGCGGAACCCATCCGCATAGCCCACCGGGATCACCGCAATCCGCTCCTCGCCCGCCGTGCGATAGGTCGCGCCGTAGCCGACATAGCTGCCCGGCGGCAGTGTCTTGACCTGCGCGATCTGCGTCTTCCATGCGAGCGCGGGCCGGAAGCCCTCCGGACAGCGCACGCCCGGCGACGGGTCCAGCCCGTAGACAGCGATCCCCGCGCGCGCCAGCGTGTGCGCGGCCAGCGGCGCACCGGCCGCGTGCGCCGCGACTGCATTGCGCAGCCGGTCGCCCTGCGCGGCCAGCAGCCCCGCGCTGTTGGCCGCGTGGACGAGCGGGATGCGGATGCCCGCGGCGGCCAGGCTGTCCAGCAGGCCGTGGAACGCGGCCAGTTGGCGCGCGGTGTACTCGACCTCGAACTCCGTCTCGCCGTCCGACACGGCCAGGTGCGTGAAGACGCCCTCGACCGCCACGCCGGGCAGCGCGGCCAGGGCGCGGACGAACTCCAGCGCCGCATCCGGAAACACGCCAAGCCGCGCCATGCCCGTGTCCACCTTGACGTGGACGCGGGCGGGTCGTTCCAGCGCGACGCTGGCGCGGCTCAGCGCGGCCGCGACCTCCAGGTCGAACACGGTCGCGGTCAGGTCGTGGCGCAGCAGGTCACGCGCCTGCCACGCGGGCGTATAGCCGAGCACCAGGATCGGCGCATCGATCCCAGCCTGGCGCAGCGCGACGCCCTCGCTGAACGTCGCGACGCCGAGCCAGGTCGCGCCGTTGTGCAGCGCGGTGTGCGCAACCTGGATCGCGCCGTGGCCGTATGCGTCCGCCTTGAGCGAGATCAGCAGCCCCGCGGGGTCGGCCAGCGCCTTCAGCCGCCGGACGTTGTTTGCGATGGCGCCCAGGTCGATCTCCAGCCAGGTCGGCCGCTGCGACGAGACGGTGACGACCGCCTGCCAGCCCGCGTCCTGGCGGACGAGATGCGCCGGCGCATCGGCCGGCTCGGCCAGCAGCAGGCGGACCACCTGCTCCATGCGCGCGGCCAGCGAACCCTTGACCAGCACTACGTCGCCCGGCCCCAGCCGCTCGCGCACCACGCGCGCCGCATCCTCCGCGGTGTAGGTGATGAGCACCTGCTCCGGCGGCAGGCCCGCGGCGCGCGCGGCCTCCGCGATGCGCCGACCGCGCTCCCCGCGCGTGACGAGCAGATCCACGCACGCCGCGGCCTTGCGGCCCACCTCCTCGTGCCCCGCGGCCTCGTAATCGCCCAGCTCCAGCATGTCGCCCAGCACCGCGACCTTGCGCCGGCCCTCGACCGCGGCCAGCGTGTCCAGCGCGGCCTCGGCCGCCGCGGGGCTGGAGCTGTAGGAGTCGTCCAGCAGCAGGCTGCCGGCCACGCCCGCGAGCGGGTAGAGGCGGCCCGGCACGCGCGGCAGCGTCCTCAGCCGCGCGACCGCTGCATCGAGGTCGATCCCCCGATGCAGCGCCACGGCCAGCGCGGCCAGCGCGGCATAGACCTGATGTCGGCCCAGGAGCGGGATGTGCAGCCTGCGCCGGCCAGCGGGCGTGTGCGCCACGAAATCCAGGCCCTCGCGCGAGACGACCAGTTCCCGCGCGCAGATGTTCGCGCGGCCGGCGCAGGCCTCCGTGCCGAAGGTGACGACGGCCGCGGCGGACTGCGCGGCCATCGCGGCCACGCGCGGGTCGTCAGCGTTGAGCACGGCCAGCCCATCCGCGGGCAGCGCCGCGATCAGCGCGGCCTTCTCGCGCGCGATCGCCTCCAGCGTGCCGAACGTCGCGAGATGCGCGGGCTCGACCGTGGTCACGACGCCGATGCGGGGCGGCGCGAGCGCGCACAGCCGCGCGATCTCGCCGAAGTGGTCCGCGGCCATCTCGAGGACGGCGATGTGCTGGTCGGGCCGCAGCTCGCCGAGGGCCAGCGGCAGGCCGTAAAGCCCGTTGTAATTGGCGCGGTTGCGGAAGATGCTCGCGCCCGCGCCGCCGTCCAGCACGTGCGCGATGGCCTCCTTGGCCGTCGTCTTGCCGACGCTGCCGGTGACGCCGATGACCTCGACCTGCTGCCGCGCCAGCGCGAGGCGCGCCCATGCCTGGAGCGCGGCCCGCGTATCGGGCACGACGACCACGGCCGCGGCCTGCGGCGCGGGATCGACCGGCCGCTCGCACAGGACGCCGGTCACGCCCCGGTCGAGCGCGTGGCGGATGTAGTCGTGCCCGTCGGCACGCTCGGTCTTGACCGCGACAAAGAGCTGGCCCGGCTGCGCGAGCCGCGAGTCCCAGCAGAAGGAAGTGAACGCGGCTGCGGGGCCGCGGAAGTGCAGCGCGCCGCCGGTCGCAGCCAGCAGGTCGTTCAGTTGGATCATGCGTCCCATTGTAGCACATCGCGCGCCGCAGTAGCGGCCCGGCCAGGCCAAATGCCCGCCCGCGCGGGCATCCTGAGCGGGTGGACGGCCCAACGCCGCCGACGGCGCAAGGCCAGTCGAAGGATACCCCTGGCAGTCTTGCCCCCTGGCTCGGTCGGAGACCGGCCAGAGCCGGCGAAAGATGCTGGGGCCGGCGAAAGATGCTGGGGCCGGTCTCTGACCGTGCCCCCCCCCGTCCGGGCATCCTGAGCGGGTGGGCGGCTCAACACCGCCGACGGCGCAAGGCCAGTCGAAGGATGCACAGCGATGCCAAGTGCCCGCGCGCGGAGGCGCGTGGGGCATCCGCTTGCCCCATTCGGCCATTTGACAAATCTACGTTTCCAGTGATAATGACCCTTGCGTCCGACAGGACGCCCTTACCTCGCCATCCTACTGCCGAGGAGGTGATGCAAATGGACCAAAGTAGTCGTAAGTGTGGCACCGTAGCATCACCTCGGCTCAATGGGTAGTGCTACGGTGCCCAAGCAGGGTCCGGGACGGGTCCAATCCCCGCTCCGGACCCTGTCTTTTTAATAACAGATGCCCGACCCCTCGCGGGAGCCGGGCGTCTGCCGGTCGGAAACGGGCTGCTTCTCCCGCCAGCCTTCAGCCGTAAATATACTTCTCCCACACATCGCGGGGGCCGGCCTCGGAGAACATCAGGAAGGCCAGGTAATGCGGCCGGCCGGGGCGCTTGCGGAGCTTCATGCCCGCCTCTTCGGGCGTGCGGTCGCCCTTGCGCATGTTGCAGGCGCGGCAGGCCGCGACGATGTTGTCCCAGGTGGTCTGGCCCCCGCGGCTGCGCGGGATGACGTGGTCGATGGTCAGCATATTGCGGCCGGGGGTCTGGCCGCAATACTGGCAGGTGTAGCGGTCGCGCAGCGCGACGCTGCGCCGCGTGGGCGTGAGCATGACCGGGTGCGGGATGCGGACGTAGTAGACCAGGCGGATGACGAGGGGCACGGGCACGCGCGTGCAGGCCGCGTGCAGATATTCCGTGGCGGCCTCCACCAGCTCCGCCTTCTCTTTCAGGAGCAGGACGACGGCTCGCTGGACGGAGATGACGCTCAGCGGTTCGTAAGTTGCATTCAGGACCAGGACGCGCTGCATGACGTCTCTCGATTGAAGATTCAAGATTGCCGATTGCCCGCTCGGGCCAATCTCCAATCTTCGACCTTCAATCGCCGCAGCGCGATGATCCCGGCTGCGGCAGGCCGCAGCTCATCGGCCGGGGCCGCGGCGGCCCCGGTTTAACCGAAATGTCCGGCCATCCCATCGGGACGCCGGACACCTTGCGGAGGGGTGGCCAGTGGGGCTTGAACCCACGACCTCCTGGGCCACAACCAGGTGCTCTGCCAATTGAGCTATGGCCACCATGCATTGGGCGCTGACGGGCGTGACGCTCATTGAACGCTCGTTTCCTGCCCCCTTCCAGCTCGGG
Source organism: Chloroflexi bacterium ADurb.Bin325 (assembly GCA_002068935.1). Taxonomy (GTDB): domain Bacteria; phylum Chloroflexota; class Anaerolineae; order CG2-30-64-16; family CG2-30-64-16; genus MWBF01. Next base: position 1,389 of record MWBF01000005.1, on the reverse strand, counting down.
GGCAGGGATTCGAACCCCGATACGCAGCTCCAAAGGCTGCTGTCCTGCCGTTGAACGACCCCCGATTGTTTGATCTCCGGGGTGGCTCGACGGTCGAGCTTGCCCGGCGGTCAACCCATTCGAGTGCCGAGGCCCAGACTTGAACTGGGGACACCGCAATTTTCAGTCGCGTGCTCTACCAACTGAGCTACCTCGGCAAGATAAGAAATGGCCGATGCAGAAGGCCGGTAACACGGGCGTGTTACGCTATCAGGGCGAGCGATCTGCTATCAGCCATCCCGGTAAGCGCTAAGCGGGTGACGGGATTCGAACCCGTGACCTTCTCCTTGGCAAGGAGACGTACTACCACTGTACTACACCCGCGGATCAGCTTATGTGAGCCTACAGGGCGCATTATACCCGTTTCCGGCAAGCTGTCAAGAACGACGCCAACAGCTTCCAAACAGGTCGGGCGTCCTGCGGCTGCGCCCGCACCGCTTTGAAAATGGCCGTCCCTTCGACTCCGAGTCGCATCCTTCGACTGCGCTTCGCTCCGCTCAGGATGCCTTCGCAAGCTTCCCATAAACGAGACGGAGCATCCTGAGCGGGTTGTCCGGCTCGACGTGGCTGACGACGAAAGGCCAGTCAAAGGAGCGGACATGAGGGCCGCCCCTTCGACTGCGTGCGTCGCTGCGCGACGCCCTCCGCTCAGGGTGCTTCCGACATTTTCATCCTGGACGGTGACCACAGGGGCATGACCACTTCGCACAGGATGCGACGGCTCCCGCTCAGGGCGCTTCCGGCATCTTCATCCTGTGCGACGCCGCGGCCTTCAGTGGACCCGGCCGGATTCGAACCGGCGATCTTCTCCGTGCAAGGGAGACGCCTTCCCGCTAGGCCACGGGCCCGGGTGCGATCGAGGCCCGAACGAAACACATCCGGCCCTCCATTGTCAGTCTATTTTATCTGACGATGCCGCGATGGGCAAATTCTGGCCGGGCGACGATGCCGCCAGCGCGCGCGGACGCCGGCGCGCTGGCCGCAGGATGCCTCCGGCCAACCTTTGACCCTCCGCGCGAACCGGGGGTATAATCGCGGCGCAAACTCGCACCGCCGCTGAAACTTTCAGGAGCAGCCGTGACGAACACATCTCATCCCCTGATCGGCATCCCGGCGTCGACCGCCTTCGGCCCGGAGGCCTTCAGCCCCTATACCTACCGTTTCGAGGGCAGCTATACCGCGGCCATCGCGGCCGCGGGCGGCCTGCCGATCACGATTCCGCTGAACCTGCCGCTGCCCATCCTGCGCGACCTGTTCGAACGCCTGGATGGCCTGCTGCTGGCGGGCGGGGTGGACGTGGACCCCGCGCATTATGACGAGCCGCCCCACCCCAACCTGGGCCGCGTGGAT
>MWBF01000004.1 GCA_002068935.1 Chloroflexi bacterium ADurb.Bin325 | reverse complement strand
GCCGCCGCACCGCCGAATACATCAGCAAGGTGCTGCGCCAGAACGGCTGGGAGATCGAGTATCAGACCTTCACCTATCGCGGGACGCCCGGCCGCAACATCATCGCCAGGGCGGGGAAGGGCCGCGGCCCGGTCGCCATCATCGGCGCGCACTACGATACCCGGCTGCATGCGGACAACGACCCTGACGGCCGCCTCAGGCGGCAGCCGGTGCCCGGCGCAAACGACGGCGCGAGCGGCGTCGCCGTGCTGCTGGAGCTGTCGCGCAGCCTCGATAAGACACGGCTGACCAACGAGGTGTGGCTGACCTTCTTCGATGCGGAGGACAACGGTCGCATCGCCGGCTGGGACTTCATCGCCGGCTCGACGCATATGGCCGAGAGCCTGACCGTGACGCCCGCGTTCGTGATCGTCCTGGACATGGTAGGCGACAGCGACTTGCAGCTCTACAAGGAGCGGACCTCGACCCCGGCGCTCGTGGAGCGCATCTGGCAGATCGCGGACAGCCTGGGGTACGGCGACACGTTCCTGCCGACCCCGAAGTATTCCATGATCGACGATCATACGCCGTTTCTGCGCGCGGGCATCCCCGCGGCGGACATCATCGATTTCGACTACCCCTACTGGCACACCACCCACGACACGCTCGACAAGCTGTCGCCTGAGTCGCTCAGGCGGGTCGGCAGGGTCATCGAGGTGCTGCTGGAGGGCGGAAGCTGGAGCGCGGAAGGCCGTTGACGCCTTCGCCATTGGAGACGCCTGCATGAGACCTGCCCATCGGCTGGGATCGCTTCCCGTATACTTCTTCGCCACCCTGGACGCCAGGATCAAGGCCCTGACAAAGCAGGGCGTGGACGTCATCAAGCTCGACATCGGCAGCCCGGACGGGCCGCCGCCTCAGGCGATCATCGACGCGCTCGCGCGCGCGGCCAATACGCCCACGAACCACGGCTATGCGGGCTATGCGGGCACGCCGCGGCTGCGCCAGGCCATGGTCGACTATTATGCGCAGCGCTACGGCGTGGCGCTCGACGTCGCGACCGAGGTGCTGCCGCTGATCGGCTCGAAGGAGGGCATCGCCAATATGGCGCTGGCCTGGCTGGACCCCGGCGACCTGGTGCTCGCGCCCGATCCGGGGTATCCAGCCTACCGCATGAGCGCGCTGATGGTCGGCGGGCAGGTGTACGACATGCCGCTGCGCGAGGAGAACGCGTTCCTGCCGGATCTGGCCGCGATCCCCGCCGCGGTCGCGGACCGGGCGCGGCTGATGTGGCTCAACTATCCGAGCAACCCGACGGCTGCGATCGCGCCGATGGCGTTTCTGGAGGAGGCGGTCGCATTCTGCCGTCGCCACGACATCCTGCTGTGCCACGACGCGCCCTATGCCGATGTCGGCTATGACGGCTACCGCGCGCCGAGCCTGCTGGCCGTGCCGGGCGCAAAGGAGGTCGCCGTCGAGTTCAACTCGCTGTCGAAGTCGCACAACCTCGCCGGCTGGCGCGTAGGGATGGCGGTCGGCAACGCGGTCGCGCTCAAGGCGCTGTTGCAGGTCAAGAGCAACATCGACAGCGGCATCTTTCTGGCGATCCAGGATGCGGCGGCCGCGGCGCTGACGGGCGATCAGACGTGGATCGTCGAGCGCAATCGCGAGTATCAGCGCCGCCGCGATATGCTGTACGAGATGCTCGTCCAGGATTGGCGGGTGTCGGTCGCCAGGCCGGCGGCCAGCCTCTATCTGTGGCCGCGCGTGCCGGACGGCTACACATCGACCGATTTCACCGAGAAGGTGTTGCAGGAGGCCGGCGTCAGCCTGACGCCCGGCGTGGCCTTCGGCCAGCACGGCGAGGGCTATTTGCGCATTTCCGTGGGCCAGACGACCGAGCGCGTCGCGGCGGCCATCGAGCGGATGCGCAAGCTGAAGTTCTGATCTCAGGAGAAGCGCTTATCACACCGCAGACATATGAGACCCGCGCCGAGCAAGAGACGGCCATCCTGGTCGGCGCCGAGCTGAAGGGGAAGCCTTCGGCCTGGAGGCTGGAGGATTCGCTGGCGGAGCTGGAGCGGCTGTCCGAGACCGCGGGGCTGCGGGTCGTCGGCTGGCTGGAGCAGCGCCTGGAGCGCATCAATCCGGCCACGCTGATCGGCTCGGGCAAGGTCGAGGAGCTGGTCGCGCTGCGCGCAGACACGGGCGCAAACGTGATCATCTTCGACGACGAACTGGCCCCAAACCAGCAGCGCGAGATCGAACGCGCGATAAACAACCCCAACATCAAGGTATTGGATCGCACCGCGCTGATCCTGGACATCTTCGCCCAGCACGCGCACACCCACGAGGGCGCGCTCCAGGTCGAGCTGGCGCAGTGCGAATACAGGCTGCCGCGGCTGACGCGCGCCTGGACGCACCTGGCGCGGCAGGCGGGCGGCGCATCGGCGCGCGGCGGGGCAGGGGGCGTCGGGCTGCGCGGCCCCGGCGAGACGCAGCTCGAGACGGATCGCCGGGAGATCGGCCGGCGCATCGCGCAGCTTAAGGAGGAGATCGAGGAGGTGCGCAAGCACCGGGCGCAGTATCGCCGGCGGCGCATCGAGGAGGCGGTCCCCGTCGTCGCGCTCGTCGGCTACACCAACGCGGGCAAATCGACGCTGCTCAACGCGCTCAGCGGCTCGTCGGTGTACGCGGCGGATCAGCTCTTCGCCACGCTCGACCCCACCACGCGCCGCGTCAAGCTGCCCGGGGGCAGGGAAGTGCTCTTCACCGACACGGTGGGCTTCATCCAGAAGCTGCCGACCGCGCTGGTCGCGGCGTTCCGGGCCACGCTCGAAGAGATCGCCGAGGCCGACCTGATCGTCCACGTGGTCGATATCACGCATCCCAACGTCGAGGAGCAGGTGGCGACCGTCCTGCAGGTGTTGGACGAGCTGGGCGCGGCCGACCGGCCGATCGTCACCGCGCTGAACAAGATCGACCGGCTGCCCGACCCGACCCAGGCGCGCGCGGCGGCCGCGGAGTTTGCGCAGGCCGTCGCGGTGTCCGCGCTGACGGACGAGGGGCTGCCCGACCTGTTTGCCAGCATCGAGCAGGCGCTGGATCAGGAACTCGTCCAGGTGGCCGTGCGGCTGCCTTACCGCCGCGGCGACCTGTTGGGCCTGATGCACCAGCGCGGCGTCGTCCTCGCCGAGACCCACGAGGAGGGCGGGACGCACGTTGTCGCCAGGATCCCGCCCACCATCTTCCCGCGCTTCGAGCCGTATCTGACGAGCCGAACATGAGCGAGCGGCAACTTTCGACGGTAGATGAGGCTGCGCCGCGGCGCGCCGGCGCCTTCTTCGACATGGACAACACGCTCCTGTCGGCCAGCTCCGGCCGGCTCTATCTGCGCTATCTGCGCGAGATCGGCTACGTGAGCTGGCACAAATGGGTTTACATAAGTGCGCAGACGCTGGGCTACTTTCTGGGGTTGACCGACTTCCCGCGGCTGATGAGCCGCCTGATGCAGCACACCGTGGGGACCGGCGCGGACGAGGCGTGGCGGCTGAGCCGGGACTGGTTCGATACGATGCTGCGCCACTACATCGCGCCGGGCGCGGCGGAGCGGATCGACTGGCATCGGGAGCGGGGCCATCACGTCGCCATCGTCTCGGCCGCAACCCAGTTTGCGGTCCAGCCCGTGGCGCAGGCATTCGGGCTGCACAAGGCGTATCTGGCGACGCAGCTCGAGATCGTGGACGGTCGCTTCACGGGCCGCATAATAGAACCTGCGTGCTATGGGGCGGGCAAGGTGCTCCTGGCGGGGGAGTATGCCCAGGCGCACGGCCTCGACCTGGGCGAGTGCTACTTCTACTCGGACAGCCACCACGACCTGCCGCTGTTGGAGGCGGTCGGCCATCCCGTCGCGGTGAACCCGAACACGCGGCTGCGCCGCGCCGCGGAACGGCGCAGGTGGCCGGTCATGTATTTCTATTGAAGTCACGGCCACAACGATACTTATTATGTCTACTTAATGCTCGGATTATACGTTCACACTATGTATGTTATGTAGATTTATATGCATAAATACACACTAATTTGACATAATACAGCAGAAATGTGCGAGCAGGGGAGCGCTTCCTTCGTCCGGCGCCGTTGCGATGTGCAGCCGCGCGATCTGCTCTCATCGCGGCGCGGGCTTTGGTGCGACGCATTACGGTGTCCGCGCCGCGACCCGTAGCATAATGCACACGGGCGCGGGCGCTTCGTCCCGCGCGGCGGGGCGCGACCGCTCCCCCAGGCCATTCGGATAGGCTCTACTCGGAAGGGATACCATGCGTTGGTGGCGAGGCTTTGCAACCGGCCTGATCATCGGTCTGATCGCCGGCGGCGTCTTTCTGCTGGGCTACGGCCTGGGCACGCACCAGGCGGCCGCCGCGGACATCGCGGACTTCGACCTCCTGTGGCAGGTGCGGAGCCTGCTCGATAAAAGCTTCATCGGCGAGGCGCCGGCCGCGCAGAAGCAGGTGTACGGCGCGGCGCACGGCCTGGTCGCCAGCTACAACGACCCCTACACCGTGTTCGTGGAGCCCGCGCCGCGCGAGGTCGAGCGCGACCAGTTGCGCGGGCATTTCGGCGGCATCGGCGCATACATGGGCCGCAACGAGGCCGGCGAGATGGAGCTGACCGTCATGCGGGATCGGCCCGCGGCCCGCGCCGGCATCCAGGACGGCGATATCCTGCTGGCTGTCGATGGGACGGTCATCACCAGCGATATGCCGGTCGACGAGATCGTGGTCCTGGTGCGCGGGGATGTCGGCACGCAGGTCGTGCTGCGCATCCGCCGCGGCCCCGACGGCGAGCCGTTCGACGTCAGTGTGACGCGCGAGCGCATCGAGACGCCGAGCGTCGAGTGGCGCGTGCTCGATGCTGAACAGCACACGGGCTATGTCCACATCAGCATCTTCGGCGAGCGCACGGGCGAGGAACTGCGCACCGGCCTGGCGGAGCTGGCCTCGCAGGGCGTCGAACGCCTGGTGCTGGATCTGCGCGGCAACGGCGGCGGCCTGGTGGATGCGGCGGTGGAGATTACCAGCCAGTTCCTCAAGAGCGGCAACGTCCTGCGCGAGATCAAGCGCGGCGGCCAGGAGCGCTTCTACCCGGTGAAGCCGGTGCGCAGCCCGGCGCACGACTGGGAGACGCTGATCCTGGTCGACGCCGGCACCGCCAGCGCCTCGGAGATCGTGGCCGGCGCGCTGCGCGACGAAAAGGGCGCGCTGCTCATCGGCGAAAAGACCTACGGCAAGGGCTCGGTCCAGGAGGTTCACGAGTTCTCGGACGGCTCCTCGCTGCACGTCACGGTCGCCCGCTGGCTGACGCCGGAGCGGCACGAGATCGACAAGAACGGCCTCGAGCCGGATATCGTGGTGAACATCACGCAGGAGGATCGTGCGGCCGGCCGCGATCCTCAGCTGGCGCGCGCCGAAGCCTATTTTGCCGGCGAACATTGAATCGCGTTCGACGCCCTGCCCTTCGGCTCGCAGCCGGGGGCGACGAGCTATTCGTTATGTATAGTAGGTTGAACCCATGAAACAGAATACATCCACTGCCCTGCTTAAACTCTTCGTCATCGCCGTCGCGGCTGTCGCCTTTGGCCTGGCCGCGTTCAGCGTCGGCCTCGGCGCCGGCGTGGCGATCCAGAGTCGCAGCCCGGCCGCAGCCCGGCCGTCGGTCGAAGTCGCGCAGGAGCTGGTCTGTCCGTCCGCGGACCAGGAGCTGGCCGCGCAGCCGACGGCGCAGCCCACCGCGACGCCGGCGTCGAGCCGTCGGGCCACGGGCGATATGCCGTTCTTCGGGCAGCAGGCCGACGACAGCCCGTTGGATATCGAGCTGTTCGACGAGGCGTGGCGGCTCCTGGAACAACAGTTCTATGGCGACCTGCCACAGGGCAAGGAGGTCACCTACGCGGCGATCCGCGGGGTGCTCGCCAGCCTGGGCGACAAACACACCACCTTCGCCGACCCCGAAGAGGCGGCGATGTTCAACATGGACATGCAGGGGGTGTTCGAGGGCATCGGCGCGCAGGTGAACCTGGCCGCCGACGGCGGGGTCGAGCTGCAATATCTGTTCGCCGACCAGCCCGCGGAGAAGGCCGGGCTGCGCGTGGGCGATGTCGTGATCGCGGTCGACGGCCAGGATATAACCAACCTGGATCTGAACGCCGCGGTCAGCCGGATCCGCGGCCCGCGCGGCACCCAGGTCACGCTGACCATCCGTCGCGGCAACGACAAGCCGTTCGACGTCACCGTCACCCGCGCGCGCATCGAGCTCCAGGTCGTCGAGACGAAGACCCTGGCCGACGGCAAGATTGAATATATCGCGCTGACCGACTTCAGCACGCTGGCCCCGCGGCGGCTGGCCGTCGCGCTGAGCGCGGCCGTCGCCAAAAAGCCGGCCGGCATCGTCCTGGATCTGCGCGGCAACCCGGGCGGCCTGCTCGACTCGGCCATCCAGGTCGGCAGCTACTTCGTGCCGGAGGGCAACATCCTCATCGAGCGCTACAAGGACGGCAACGAGGAGGTGCATCCGCGGCGGGGCCGCTACCTCCTGGGCGACATTCCTCTGGCGGTGCTGGTCGATGGCGGCAGCGCCAGCGCATCGGAGATCGTGGCCGGCGCGATCCAGGACGCGGGCACGGGCGTCCTGATCGGCGAGAAGACCTACGGCAAGGGCTCGGTGCAGCTCTCCAACGTGCTGAGCGACGATTCGCAGCTCAAGATCACGATTGCCCGCTGGTTCACGCCGAAGGATCGGGCGATCCACGGGCAGGGGCTGGAGCCCGATATCGTCGTCCCCTTCACCAACGAGGATCACGAGGCGGGCCGCGACCCGCAGTTGGACCGCGCGGTCGAGTACTTGCTGCAGGGCAAGTAAGGAGCGGCAGTGAGCAAGCAGAGCGAGGGCGGCGTCAGACACATCGCGGCCAACCGCAAGGCGCAGCACGACTACTTCATCGAGGATCGCTACGAGGCCGGCATTGCGCTGACGGGTACCGAGATCAAGTCGGTGCGCGCGGCGCGCGTCAACCTGCGCGACGGCTTCGTGCAGATCCGCAAGGGGGAGGCCTGGCTGGTCAACGTCCACATCTCGCCCTACGACTTCGGCAACCGGGAGAACCACGAGCCGCGGCGCGAGCGCAAGCTGCTGTTGCACCGACAGGAGATCCGCAAGTTGCAGGCCAAGGTCTCGGAGCGCGGCTGGACGATCGTGCCGCTGAGCATGTATCTGAAGGACGGCCGCGCCAAGCTCGAGATCGCGCTCGTGCGCGGCAAGCGGCTGTACGACAAGCGGGATGCCGTGGCCGAACGCGACGCCGACCGCGACCTGGCCCGTGCGCTGCGCGAGTACGAGCGCGAATGACCGGCCGCGGCGCATTTGACCGAACAGACGTTTTGTGTTATCGTACGGCTGTCGATGGGGATGACTGGTCTCGACGGGGCAGATAAGGCGTAAGCTGCAAGACCGAGGCGCTCTCACCTCGCAAATCCAGAGCAAAAACACAAATGCCAACACTGGCAATGCGTTCGCTTTCCCGACCGCTCGCAACAACGCTTTCGCGTTGGCCGCGTAAGGAACGTGAACAAAAGATCGCCGTAAGGTGATCCGGTGCCCTCGATGGGGCCAGGCGGCGTCGAGGTGCATCGTCATAGACCGTAAGGTGCGGCTCGCGGACGCCGATAGGCGAGCTCAAGACCCTCGGCTAGCCGGGCTAGCGGACGGTGGTCTCTGCTGGACCGTCCGGCGAAATTCAAATCAGAGACTAAGCTTGTAGACGCTTGCGACTGTTTGTTTCGGACCCGGGTTCGACTCCCGGCATCTCCACCTGCAAAGGCCCGACCTGAAGCACAGGCCGGGCCTTTTGCTGTCTTGCGTGTCTCAAGCGGCTGTGCTATGATGCGCGGCGCTGGCAAGGCCCTCGCAGTCAGCCGATCAACGGTCTTCTGCCGACCGGGATTCCACCGCTCGCAGACGCATCGACCGAACCAGGAAGAAACAGCGTGGATTCTACTGTTCCCATTCATGCCGCCGACGTGGGCGCCCGCCCGGATTACACGCCTGAGCTCGAGACCGCGATTCGGCTCGCCCGCCAGGCGGGCGTGATCGTGCGGACATTCTACGAGGTGCCGCCGACCGTGCGCTGGAAGGATCCCACCGAGCCGGTCACGGAGGCCGACCGCGCGGTCAACGCCTATCTCGTCAAACAGTTCAACCAGCTCTTCCCCGGCGACGGGATCCTGGCCGAGGAGTCCAAGGACGATTTCTCGCGCCTCAACCATGAGCGCGTCTGGATCGTGGACCCGCTGGACGGCACCGCGGAGTTTATCGCGCACAACGGCGAGTTCGTGATCATGATCGGCCTGGCCGTACGCGGGGAGCCGGTCGCCGGCGTGGTGTATCAGCCGATCGACGACGTGCTGTATGGCGCTGCGCTCGGCCGGGGCGCGTTCGTGGACGAATTCGGCGACCGCTATCCGCTGCGGGTGTCGGACGAGACGACGCTCGAAAAGTTTCGCCTGGTGGTCAGCCGATCGCACCGGCCCGCGCTGGTGGACAAGATGATCGCGCAGATGGGTCTCCAGCGCGAGCGCAGCATCGGCAGCGTCGGCCTGAAGATCGGGCTGATCGCGCGCGGCCAGGCCGAATTCTACGTGCACCCCAACCCCGGCACAAAGGAATGGGACACCTGCGCGCCGGACATCATCGTCCGCGAGGCCGGCGGCATGATGACCGACTGCTGGAACCGCCCCCTCAGGTACAACCAGCGGGACGTCTTGCGCCGCTTCGGGGTCCTCGCCAGCAACGGCGTGCGCCACGCCGAGCTGTCCGATGCAGTGGCTCAGGTCCTCGACGAGGCCGGCGTCGACCCGGATTTCGGCTTCTAGGATCGGGCGGCATGTCGCGGGCGGTTCCGTCGATGTTGCCGGCGCAGCGCAAGCCGCGGGAGCCTGTCCCCGCGGCTTGCGCGCACCGCAGCCTCGCGGACGCGCAGTGTCAGCCCATCTCGCTGCGCGAGGTCGCGCGGTGGGACTTGCAGCGCCAGCGCATGCTCTTCCAGAGCCTCGTGCCGATCCATCTGTTGATGCAGCACGGCATCGACCCGATCCGCCTGACCGACCCGCAGGGCCGGCCGCTGGTCTTCATCCAGGTCGATGCGGATGTCGGCGCCTATCGCCTGGAGCTGTTTCACGCCGCCGATACGTCCGAGCCGATGGCGGAGCTCGAGCTGGCCGATACGCCCTTCAACCGGATCGAGGTGGTCTGGGCGCGGCTGCAAGACATGCGCGGCCCGCGCTTCGACACGGACGTGCTGCCGGACGGCGAATCGACGCTGCACGGCACCGGGCGACGGAACCTCCCCGCGGAGGAGGCCGCGCTGGCCGCGGGGCTTGCGCCGGGCCAGGTGCGCCGGGGGCTGGGCGACTTTCGCTGGCTGAACGACCGCCTCGAGATCTTCATGCTGGCGCTGAACCAGCGCGAGTTCGTGGCCCGGCCGCTCTATTACCATACGGCGATCCTGTTCGAGCGCTGCGGCTTCGACTATCTGCGCGGGCGCACGCAGATGGTGGCCATCGCGCGCGGCTTTGCGGGCGACGGCGAGCTGCGGCGTCGGCTCGACGGCTCGACGCCCTTTCGTCGGCCGGAGCTGGCGGACACCGTCCGCGGCCGTTCGTGGGCCATCCACGACGGCGTCCTGGCGCGGCCGTGGGATCGAATTCAGATGATTAAACGCCTGGGCCTGCATGCCGGCGTGGATACGAGCGGCGCGATACCGTGGTGACGGCTCGGCCGGGCCCTGGCGAAGAAGAAGGAGCAGCTATATGGAGAGAACGCGCGTAGGCGTGATCGGCGGCAGCGGCGTCTATGACCTGGCGCAGCTGCGCGACGTGCAGGAGGTGCGGCTGAAGACGCCCTTCGGCGCGCCGTCGGACGCCTATATCGTCGGACAGATCGATGGCCAGCCGGTCGCCTTCCTGCCCCGTCACGGCCGTGGGCACCGCATCAGCCCCAGTCGGCTGAACAGCCGGGCCAACATCTACGGCTTCAAGATGCTGGGCGTCGAATATCTGATCTCGCTCAGCGCGTGCGGCAGCCTTCAGTTGCAGTATCGGCCCGGCGATATCGTCGTGCCGGATCAGATCTATGACCGGACGCGGCTGCGCGCATCGAGCTTCTTCGATGATCCGGATGTCGGGACCGCGGGCGTCGTCGTTCACGTATCCGTCGCGGATCCCTTCTGCGGCTATCTCAGCGAGGTCTGCGCGCAGGCCGTGGCGGACACCGGCCATCACGTCCATCGCGGGGGCACGTTCGTCACCGTCGAGGGGCCGCGCTTCAGCACGAAGGCCGAGAGCCGCGCCTTCCAGCAGCTCGGCTTCGCCATCATCGGCATGACCGCAAGCCCCGAGGCCTTTCTCGCGCGCGAGGCCGGCATGAGCTATGCAACGATGGCGCATGTGACCGATTACGATGTCTGGCACGAGACCGAGGCGCCCGTCACGGTAGATCAGGTGGTGCGGCAGTTTCAGGCCAACGTGGAGGTTGCGAAGGCCTCGGTCGTCAACGCGATCATGGCATTGCGCGGCGCGCCCCCCTCCCCCTACTCCGCCGGCGTGCGCGACGCCATCATCACCAACCCCGCGGCCGTCCCGCCCGAGGTCCTGGCCCGCCTGGCGCTGCTGCTCGGCAACTGACGAGGCAGGCCAGCGCATCTCTGAGCGCGCAAAAGGGGGTATCGGCGGATGTTCGACCGACGCCCCCTTTGCTTCTTCGCGGCCGTTGCCCCGGCCCGCCGTCTTCGTGTAGCCTATTGAGTCTTTTTGAGAAACAATTACCTTCGGTGTTTACTCGTATTTAATGCAATGGCTACACGAAGATACCTTCGCACTACTGCACCGAGGCCAGGGCCGCATCGATGGCGCCCTTGAAGGTCGCAAAGGACTCGGCGCCCTCGATCCGCTGGGTCCCGCCCGGCGAGGTGATGAAGAAGGTCGGCGTCGCCTGCACCCCGCGGCCGCGCGCGATCCGGCTGTCCTCGTTGACCTCGCGAACGTGCTGGCCGGAGTCCACGCAGCGGTTGAACTGCACCGTGTCCAGCCCCAGGTCCGCGGCATACTGCTTCAAGGCCGCCGCGCTGAACGGGTTCGCGCTGGTGCCCTGCCGCGCAAAGAGCACATCGTGGTAGTCCCAGAACTTGCCCTGATCCGCCGCGCACTCCGCCGCGTTGGCCGCGTTCCGGGTCGGCTCCCCGCCGATGATGAAGCTCTTGAACTCGAAGCGCACCTTGCCGGTCTTCTCGTATTCCGCGCGGATCTGTTCGCCCGTCGTCTGGGAAAACTGCGCGCAGAAATGGCAGCCGTAGTCCTCGTAAGCCTCGATCAGGACCGGCGCATCGGCCGCGCCCCAGACCGCGCCCTCGCCGACCCGCTCGGTGGCGACGATGGGCTTGTTGGAGCTGCTGATCGCATAGATGATGAGCGCTGCTGCCAGCACCACCACCCCGATCACGATCGCCAGCAGCATCGTTCGTGAGCCCTTGCGGGCGGGCGGTTGCCTGGCTGTTCGGGGTTTCCCCGCGCCCGCCGGCCGGGAGGCCGCAGGCCGCGCGGCAGTTTTAGACGATTGGGTGCGTTGTTTCGCCATAGACAGGTGCTCCATCGATAGTGGATTCGGGCCTCTGTCGGCCCGCGAGTTACCCAGTATACCATAAGTTAAGCAGCCGTCAATTGACAAAGCGTCCCCTTTGCCGTATCATGGCGCGGATTCGAGGCCGGGCGCACGCGCGCCCGGACAGTTCAGCTCGCATCGTCGAGGTACATGGGCGCAATCGCCGGCATGGCTTACCTGGGGGGACGCACACAGGCCCGGCGCACCCTGCTCAATGCCGGGGTGTTGGCCGCGCTGGCCTGTTGGCTCGCCGGCGCGCCGCCGGCGTGGAGCGCGGCGGCCCTGGCCATCGCGGGGCTTGTCCTGGCCGTGCTGATCGCGCCGGCCGTCGGGCTGGCGGCCATCGGGCTCTCCATCCCGCTCGGCGGCCTGCTCTCCCTGCCCGTGGTGAAGCCCGCGGATCTTCTGGTCGGGCTGGTGACGATAGCCTGGCTGGCCCAGGGCATCGCGCGCCGCCGCATCGTCTTCCGCCGTCCGCCCCTGGCCATCCCCCTGCTGGTGTTCGTCTGGCTGGCCGGCCTGTCGCTCACACAGGCCGAATCGTGGCGCGAGGGCCTGCCGGAATGGCTGAAGTGGGCGGAGTTCGCCGCGGTCTACCTGGTGGGCTGCCAGATCCTCACCCCGCGCAGCGCCCGCTGGCTGATCGCCGCGCTGCTGGTCGCGGTCAGCGCGGAGGCTCTGCTCGGCGCTTACCAGTTCGCGCGCCAGGTGGGGCCGGAGGCGTTCGTCCTGCTGGGCCGCTTCATGCGCGCCCACGGCACCTTTCGGCAGCCCAACCCATACGCCGGCTACCTGGGCTATCTGCTGCCGCCGGCCGTCAGCCTGGCGCTGGCCGCGGCCGGGCAGTGGCGGCGCAGACGGACGCTGCGAGAAGCGGTCGCCGCAGGGATTTTCGGGTCGGTTGGCGGACTGTTGGCCCTGGGCATCCTGATGAGCTGGTCGCGCGGGGCCTGGCTGGGCGCCGCGGCCGGCCTGTTGGCGACCGTGGGGCTGCGCAACCGGCGCACGGCCCTGCTGGGCCTGCTGGCCGCCCTGCTGCTCGGCCTGCTGATCGCGACGGCCGGCCGCGCGGCGCTGCCCGGCTCGATCGGCGACAGGCTCAGCGACCTGGGCGGCTATTTCGGCGGGCCTGACCCCGCGCGCACCGAGATCACCGACGCCAACTTCTCGGTGCTGGAGCGCCTGGCCCACTGGCAGGCGGGCTGGCGCATGTTCGAAGACCATCCGTGGTTGGGGGTGGGCATCGGCAACTATGCCGTGGCCTATCCCGCCTACCGGCTGCCGCACTGGTACGAGCCGCTGGGGCATGCGCACAACGTCTTCATCAACTTCCTGGCGGAGACCGGTGCCCTCGGCGCGGGCGCGTTTCTGGCCTTCTGGCTCCTGACGCCGATCATGCTATGGCGGCGGGCGCATGCGCGGGGCGTGGTCGCCTGGGCGTCCGCGCTCGGCGTCGGCGTGCTCGGCGCATGGGTCTACATCACGGTGCACAGCCTGTTCGATAACCTGTTCGTCCAGCATATCCAGTTGCAGCTCGCGCTCCTCCTGTGCGCGGTCATCGCCGCGACCGGGGACAGGCCGGGATCAGGAGAGGCCGATCTTGCTTGAGACATTGGCGGGACGTATCGATGCGTTGACGGGCGGGCGGGGCACGCGGGAGATCAAGCGCTTCATCAAGTTCGGTGTCGTCGGCGCATCCGGCTTCCTGGTCGACTTCGCCATCCTGAACCTGCTGCTGTTCTGGGCGGGGCTGCCGCCGTGGCTGGCGAACACCTGCTCGTTTGCGGTCGCGGTCACCAACACGTTCACCTGGAACCGGCTGTGGACCTTCCCGGAGAGCCGCCAGCGGCCCGTATCGCGCCAGCTCGGGCAGTTCTTTATCGTCAATCTCGTGGGGCTTGGCATCAACCAACTGGCCTTCCTGGGCAGCCACGCCCTCGTCTGGCAGCGCCTGTTCGCGCCCGCCCTGGCCTGGAACCTCGCAAAGGCGACCGCGAGCGGGATTGCGCTGTTCTGGAACTTCAGCGCCAACCGTCTGTGGACGTGGCGCGGACTGTAGGGGTTTTGGCAGGACGCGTGTCTCAATTCGATATTTCGCCCTGGTTCGCCTGGCTGCTGCGCTTACCGATCATCAACCGTCTGCCGCTGGGCGGGCGCCAGAAGGAGGTCGAACGCTTCCTGAAGTTCGCCATCGTGGGCGCATTCGGCATGGTCGTCGATCTGACCGTGCTGAACGTCCTGCACAAGGCGCTAGGGCTGCATCTGCTGGCCGCAAACAGCATCTCCTTTACGACGGCGGTCATCAGCAACTTCACCTGGAACCGGCTGTGGACCTTCCCGGAGAGCCGCCAGCGGCCCATCATCACCCAGTTGGGCCAGTTTGCGATCGTGAACGTCGTCGGGCTGGGGATCAACAACGCCATCCTGTGGGCCGTCTTTCGTCTGGTCACGAACTTTATCCCCGACCCGCTGGATTACAACCTGGCCAAGGTTACGGCGATCGGCGTGGTCCTGTTCTGGAACTTCTTCGTCAACCGGGCGTGGACCTATAAGGGGATCAAGTGACGCCGGGCTGCTGAACCGTCTGCTTTGAGCGCGGGCCATCATCGATCTGGGATCATACAGGAATTACGGGGACCGGGGACGTGCATATCGCGATCGACTACACACCGGCAATCCGGCAGCGCGCCGGCATTGGCCGCTACACGCGCGGGCTTGTGCGGGCGCTGAGCGAGCTGGATCGCGCCAACCGCTATACGCTGTTCTGCGCGGGCCAGCCCGCGGGTGAGGCCGCCAGCGCGCCGACCCGCGGCCTCGGGAGCGAGGACGGCTGGCCCGCCAACTTCGCCTTCAAGGTTAGCAACCTGCCGGCGCGCTGGCTCACCGCGGGCTGGCACAAGCTCAAGCTTCCGCTGCACGCGGAACGGCTGGCCGGCGAGAGCGACATCTTCCACTCGCCCGATTTCACGCTCCCCCCGCTGCGCAGCGCGGCCGGGATCGTCACCATCCACGATCTCTCCTTCCTGCGCCTGCCCGACTGCGCGGACCCGGGCCTGCGGGACTATCTCAGCAAGAGCGTGCCGGACAGCGTGGCGCGAGCGCGTCGCGTGCTGGCCGACTCGGAGAACACCCGGCAAGATCTGATCGAGCTGCTCGATGTGCCGGCGGACAAGATCAGCGTCGTGCCGCCGGGCGTCGGCCCCACGTTCCGGCCCGTGCGCGACACGGTCCTGCTCAACAACGTGCGGGAGCGCTATCGCCTGCCCCAGTGGTTCATCCTCTTCGTGGGCACCATCGAGCCGCGCAAGAACCTCGCCCGCCTGATCTCCGCCTACGGGCAGTTGCGCCGCCAGACGGGGCTGCCCCACGCGCTCGTCCTGGCCGGCGGCCAGGGCTGGCTGAGCCAGGGCATCTATGACCAGGTCGCCAGGGAGGGGCTGAGCGAGCACGTCCTGTTCCCCGGGTTCATCGCGGATGACGATCTGCCCGCGCTCTACACGCTGGCCGACCTGTTTGCATTCCCGTCGCTATACGAAGGCTTTGGCATCCCGCCGCTGGAGGCGATGGCGTGCGGCACGCCGGTCGTGGCAAGCAACAACTCCAGCCTGCCGGAGGCCACCGGCGCCGCGGCCCTGCTGGTCGATGCGGAGGATGTGGACGGGCTGGCCGATGCGATGGCGCGCGTGCTGGGCGATGCTGTGCTGCGGGCGCGTCTGTCCGACCTGGGCCGGGCTCAGGCCGCGCGCTTCACCTGGCGCGGCGCGGCGGAGACCCTGCTGCGGGCCTACGAGGCGACGGCGGGGTGAATGATGGCCTATCGCCGCGTCCCGCTGCACAGGCGGATCGGCCTTCGCTGGCTGCCGGTGTTGCTGCTCTGGCTGCTGGCCTGGGCCGGCTACTTCGGCGCGTGGACGCCGCACCGGGCTGCAGGGCTGGTCATCACCGGCGTAGATCTCGCAGAATATGTAAAGTTCCTGCCGCCGGTCATGTCCGGCCAGATCCCGATCCAGCGCGAGGCCTTCTATCTGCCGCTGGTCAGCGCCAGCCTGACCGCCACATTGGTCGCCAGCCGGCGCAGCCTCCCCTTCGGACTGCGCCTGCTGCTGGGCGCGGCCGCGATCCCGCTGGCGCTGGCGATGTTGCCGCCGGCCTGGACGCCCGGCCTGCTGCGCCTGCCTGAATTTCGTCTCCAGACCCTGGCGATCCTGGCCTGCCTGACCGCGCTCCCCCTGACGGTGCTCCTGCGCTATCTGCCCGACCGTGCGATCCTGCTTGGGATCGCGCTGCTCGCGCTGGCCGCGGCCCTCTGGCCGGCCTGGTCGTTCAGCCGGGTTCTGCCCGCCATCCGGGACGTCTACCGCGCGGCGCTCGCGCCGGGCTGGGGCTTCTGGCTGGCCCTGATCGCCCAGCTCGGGCTTGCCTTCTACGCCATCGCACGGGCGATCATGCCGAATTATGTCAATCTCGGCCGAATGCGTAGCCGCTTTCTCGGCTGAGGCCCTGCCGCGCGCGCCGGGCGCTTATCTGCTTGCCATCGACCTGCGCGCGCCCGTGCGCCTGGCGGTAGGCCGGCTGGGCGACCGCGATCTGCCCGCGGGCCGGTACGCCTATGTCGGCAGCGCGCACGGCCCCGGCGGGCTTCATGCACGCGTCGCGCGACATCTGAACCCCGCGCGCCGCCAGCACTGGCACATCGACAGGCTGACGGCCATCGCGCCCGTCGTCGCCATCTGGGCCATCCCGTCGGCCCGGCCGCGCGAGTGCGAGTGGGTGCATTGGCTGCTGGCGCAGCCGGGCAGCAGCGCGCCGATCATCGGCTTCGGCAGCAGCGACTGCCGGGCGGGGTGCCCGGCCCACCTGATACGCCTCCCCGCGGAGATCGACCCGGCCGGCTGGCGGCCATGCCTTTGAACACGGGCAGGCCACGAGCTCAGCGCCGCGTCGCCCGCCTCACCGAGAGAAGACCAGCCACACGTTGAAGTGATCCCGCTCCTCGGCCACCCGTCGCGCGCCGGCCGCCTCGAACACGCGCGTCATCTCGGCGGGGTCCAGAAATCGGCTGCCCATCATCAACACGCGCTCCATCCAGATGACCGGCTTGACCCCGCGGCGGGTGCAATCCGGCTCCTGGATCAGCAGGCGGCCGCCCGGCTTCAGCACACGCAGCAGCTCGCTGGCGCCCGCGGCCTGCGCGACCGCGGGCGACGGCGCGACGAAATGGTGAAAGGCGTCCACCACGAGGAGCCGATCCGCGCTTGCGGCCGGAAAGGGCAGCCGCGTGACGCTGGCCAGGACGGCCGGCAGGCCCTTGGCGCGCGCCTGCTCCACCATGCGCCGCGAGGTGTCGCAGACGATCACCTGCACTCCCGCCGCGGCCAGCAGCGCGGTCGCCCGGCCCGTCCCCCCGCCGACGTCCAGCAGCCGTTGGCCGGGCCGCGCATCCAGCAGCCGCAGAAGCCTCTCGTGCGGCGGGCGGCCCAACACCCGGTCGTACCAGCGGGCGATCAGGTCGAAATGATCCAGCGGGAGGCGCATGCCTATGCCCCGCCGGCCGGTCGCAGCATGGTCACCAGCCGGCGGCCCGGGATCTGTCGGAAGGCCGCGGCCTGGCTGACGGCCAGGAGCGCGGCGGGAATGTCGGTGAGGATGGTGCCGGAGACGGCGGACAGCATCGTGTCGAAGAAATGGGGCGACAACGGCGTGGTCGCGCCGAGCAACAGGGCGTAGGCGTCGGGCCGGCACAGCGCGAGCAGCCCATCGAACGTGTCGTTGACGAGCGTCATGCCCGTCAGCGCGACGACGTCCGCCTGCGGCAACACCTCGGCGGCCATCGCGGCCGGCACATCGCCGGGGCCAGGGTTGAGTTCCAGCACCCAACACTGCCGCGCGGCCGCGCGCACCTGATCCACGAACGGGAAGTGCCCGACGATGGCGATGTTGCGCCCCGCGCCGCGGTCCACGATGAGGTCGGCCGCGTTCAGCTCCACGCAGCGCGCCTCGTCGACCTCGATCAGCGCGTTCAGCGCGGCAAAGCCGATGCTGCGCTCGGTGAGCCGATCCGACTGCACCCAACCGGCCAGCTCCCGGGCCGAACGCCCGATCAGCCTGCCCGCGTCGCGCACGGTGGCCGCGCCCGGCTCGGCTCCGTGGACGGACTGCGTGGACGCCAGCCCCGCGCTCGGCCCGCCCGGCAGCTCCGCGGCCACGATGGTCCAATGCGTCCCCACGCGGACATCGCTCACCGGCCCATCGCGCGTCACCGACGCAAGGATGCGCGCCAGAATCTCGTTCATGGTTCCCCCTCCCCTGCCCTCGACCGCTGCTGTAGCTCGTACAGCTTGTTCAGCGCGGCGAGCGGGCTGAGCGCGTTGACATCCAGCACCTTGAGCTCCGCGATGATCGGGTCCTCCGCGGAGAAGAGCGGCAACTGGAACAACATCGGCTGCCCGATGCCCGAACGCCGCGGGCCGGCCGCGCCGGACGCCTCCAGGTCGGCCAGGATCTCCTGCGCGCGAGTCACGACGGGCCGCGGCAGCCCGGCAAGCCGGGCCACGTGCACGCCGTAGGAGCGGTCGGCCGCTCCCGGCACGATCTTGTGCAGGAACACGACGCTGTCCCCCTGCTCCGCGACCGCGACGCTGTAGTTGACGACGTGGGGCAGCCGCTCCGCCAGGTCGGTCAGCTCGTGGTAGTGCGTCGCAAACAGCGTCTTGGCGCGCAGCTCCGGGTGGTTGTGGATGTACTCCACGACCGCCCAGGCAATCGCCAGGCCGTCATAGGTGCTCGTCCCGCGGCCGATCTCGTCCAGGATCAGCAGCGAGCGGCTGGTCGCGTGGTGCAGGATGTTGGCGGTCTCGACCATCTCGACCATGAACGTCGATTGGCCGCGCGCGATCTCGTCCGATGCGCCGATGCGCGTGAAGATGCGATCCACCACGCCGATGTGCGCCGCGCGCGCGGGCACGAACGACCCGATCTGCGCCAGCAGCGTGATGAGCGCAACCTGCCGGATCCACGTGCTCTTGCCGCTCATGTTCGGGCCGGTGAGCACCACGATCGACTCCTCCGGCGTCAGGGCCGCGTCGTTCGGGGTGAACGGCTCGCCCTGCAACAGCCGCTCCACCACCGGATGCCGGCCGTCCTTGATGTCGATGACGCCGTCGTCCGCGATGGCGGGCCGCACGTAGCGGTGCGCGGCCGCGACCTCGGCCAGCGCCGCGCTGACGTCCAGCTCGGCCAGCGCGCGTGCGGCCGCGAGCAGCCGCGCCGCGGCCGCGGCCACCTGGCCAAGCACCTGGCGATAAAGCTGCCCCTCCAGCTCCAGGATGCGTTCCTCCGCGTTCAGGACCAGCGCCTCGTACTCCTTGAGCTCGGGCGTGATGTAGCGCTCGGCGTTGACGAGCGTCTGCTTGCGGATGTAGTCCGCCGGCACGAGCGCGGCGTTGGCCTGAGAGACCTCGATATAGTAGCCGAAGACCTTGTTGTAGCCGACCTTGAGCGACTTGATGCCCGTCCGCTGGCGCTCAGCGGATTCCAGCCCCGCGATCCACGTCCGCGCGTCCCGCGTGGCGAGATGGATGCCGTCGAGCTGCTGCGAGTAGCCCGCGCGGATGACGCCGGAGGACGCCAGCGTCGCGGGCGGGTCCTCAGCGATCGCGTCGGCAAGGAGCTGCGCCAGATCGGGCAGCGGCGTCAGGTCGAAGGCCGGCCGCGCCGCGGCGCGGCCCGGTTGCAGGGCGTCGCCGAGCAGCCCCGCGGCCTGCGAGCTGTAGCTGTCGACCAGCGCCGCGATTTGCTCGACCCGGCCGAGCGCCGCGCGGATGCCCAGCAGGTCGCGCGGGAGCGCAATCCCCTGCACGCAGCGGTTGGTCCAGCGTTCGAGGTCGCCCAGCCCGCGCAGCAGCTCGCGCAGCTCCGCGCGGCGCAACGCATCGACCTGCCAGAACGCGACCGCGTCCAGCCGCGCCTCGATCGCGGCCATGTCGAGCAGCGGCTGGTTGAGCCGCTGGCGCAGCAGCCGCCCGCCCATCGGCGTCAGGGTCATGTCGATCACGCCAAGCAGCGACCCCTGCGCCGTCCCCCCGCGCAGGCCGGCGGTCAGCTCCAGGTTGCGTCGGGTGGCCTCGTCCAGCACCATGAACTCGCCCGTACTGTAGGTGCGCAGGCTGACGAGCTGGGGCAGGTTGTCCTTCTGCGTCTCTTGCAGATACTGGAGCAGCCCGCCGGCCGCGCGCACCGCAAGCGGGCTGTCGTCGCAGCCGAAGCTCTGTAGCGACGCCGCATGGAAGTGCTCCAGCAGCGCGGCGCGCGCGGTCGCCTCCTCGAAACGCCAGGCCGCATATGGGGTCAGATGATACGCCTGCCCGATCTGCGGCGGCAGGCCGTCGGCCCGCGCCTGGTCGTCCTGGGCCGGCCCGCGCGCGGACCAGCGCGGATCCTTGGCCGGGTAGAGCAGCTCCGCGGGCGCGAGCCGGCCAAGCTCCTCGACCGCGCGGCGCACCAGCTCCTGCCCGTCCGTGCCGCTGACCTGCATCTCGGTCGTGGCGAATTCGCCGGTGGTAATGTCCGCATGGGCCAGCCCGGCCCGGTTGCCGTCGAGGACCAGGCTCGCGACATAGTTGTTCTGCTTGTCGGCCAGCAGCCCCGGCTCAACGAGCGTGCCGGGGGTCACCACGCGGCGGACGACCCGCGGCACGATCTTTTCCCCCTTCGGCGGCTCGGTGCCGATCTGCTCCGCGATGGCGACCTTGTGCCCCGCGGCGATCAGCCTGGCGACGTAGCCGTCGATGGCGTGATAGGGCACGCCGGCCAGTGGGACCCGCTCATCGCCGCCGACCGGCCGCGAGGTCAGCACGACATCGCAGACCGCCGCGACGATCTTTGCGTCGTCGTCGAACGTCTCGTAGAAATCGCCCAGGCGAAACAGGAGGATGATGTCCGGGTATTGTTTTTTGAGCGCCAGATACTGGCTGCGCATCGGTGTCGTCATGCTGATCCCGTGTCGAAGGTTGCGGGCTATGCGCAGATCACGCCAGCCACTGCCCGCCGATCATCACGC
This sequence comes from Chloroflexi bacterium ADurb.Bin325, assembly GCA_002068935.1. Taxonomy (GTDB): domain Bacteria; phylum Chloroflexota; class Anaerolineae; order CG2-30-64-16; family CG2-30-64-16; genus MWBF01. The sequence goes on along the minus strand of MWBF01000004.1, from coordinate 16,256 downwards.
GCCAGAGCGCAAGGTCGGCGTCGAGCACGACGACGTCCGCCAGCTTGCCGGGCGTCAGGCTGCCGATCCGGTCGGCCCAGCCCGCGATACGCGCCGGGGTCAGGCTGCACATGCGCACCGCGTCGACGAGCGAGAGGCCCACGACATCGTGCAGGACGGGCAGCATCTGGCCCAGGAGCGTGGTGCTGCCGGCGAACGCGCTGCCGTCGAGCAGCATGCCGACCCCATCGCGCACCTCGAAGGCGACCGGGCCGAGCTTCAGCCGCGTGCCCTCCGGCAGCCCCGCGCCCGTCGCGGCGTCCGACACCGCGCATAGCCGCTCCGGCGGGATGCAGCGGGTCGCCAGGCGCATGAGCGTGCGCGGCAGGTGGCGGTTGTCCGCGATCATCTCGACCGTCAGCCGCTCATCCACCAGCGCCGTCTCGACCAGGCCCGGCTTGCGCCAGGGGCCTTCGCGCACGGTCATCGACATCGCGCTCCAGATATGCGTGACGTGGCTGAGGCCGCGCTCGATCGCGGCGACGATCTGCTCCTCCTTGGCCGCGGTGTGCCCGGCCGCGACGACGACGCCCCGCTCCGCCATGCGCTCCACCAGCGGAAGCGCGCCGGGGGTCTCCGGGGCCAGCATGAAGATGCGCAGGATGTCGGTGCAGTCGAACAGCGGCTCTGCGCTGCCGTCGTCCGCGCGGCGGATGCCCGCGGGGTCCAGCGCGCCGGCCTGGGCCGGCGAGATGTAGGGACTTTCCAGATACATGCCGATGAGCCGCGCGCGGCCGTGCTCCGCGGCCTGCCAGCGCCGGCCGAAATCGAGGCAGGCGACCGCCTCCGCGATGCTGACGCTGCCGAGCGTGCCGAGGAGCGCGGTCACGCCCGCGCGCGCGTTCATCGTCAGGATGCGCGCATACGACTCCGCCGTCGGCATATCGAAGGTGTAGCCCTGCCCGCCGTGCGTGTGAAGATCCACCAGCCCGGGGATGATGGCGCGGCCTTCGACATCGACGATGTCCGTCTCCGAGCCGAGCTCGCCCGCCGCGGCCAGCCCCGCGATGCGGCCGGCATCCGGCTCGACCACCAATGCCAGGCCCTCCGCGATGCGGTCGGGCAGCACGATCCGCCCGTTCGTGAGGGCCAGGCGGGCCGCGCCCTGCCCCGCCGCCGGGCGAGATGTTCCTGTGGGCATGTGCTTCCACCTCCCTTGTTGCACTGGCGCGTCAGTATAGAGGAGCGGTTGCGGGGTGTCAAACAAGGGCGTACTCGCGCCCCCGAATCAAGGCGCGCCTCCACAGCGCCACGGACTTGCGCACGGGCGCACGAACGGTGTAAGATGCCCGTGCACCCATCATATACGCGGAGGCAACGTCATGGAGTCAGGGCGCAAGGTCGTCGACAATCTGCTGCGCGGCAGGCACGCGGAGCGCGTGGCGCTCATGGACGGGCCGTGGACCGATGCGGTCTTCCTGTGGGTCAAACAGGGCTATCCCACGCGCACCGTATACAAGGAGGTCGGCGACTCGTACTGGCGGCCGGAGGACGGCCAGTGGGACGATGTCATCGTCCCCGGCGAGTATGTCGAGCCGATCCCGCCGTGGCAGCACTTCGGCTACGACATGGTCGGCGTCGGCGGCTGGTTCGACGTGCACCCGCTGCGCGACTACGAGGAGATCCTCGAAGAGACCGACGAGTGGAAGGTCAAGCGCAACGGGTCAGGCGCGGCGCTCAAGTACTGGAAGCATCGCATGGGCACGCCGGAGCACATCGACTTCCTGATGACATCGCGCGAGGTCTGGGAGCGCGACTACCGGCCCCACCTGCTCACCTTCGATGTCGAGCGCTTCAGCGACCTGGACAAGACGCGGCGCGGCCTGGCCGAGGCCCGTGACGCCGGCGCCTGGGCGCACTACGGCCACCTGTTCATCTGGGAAGGCATGCGGCAGAGCATGGGCGATGTGACCATGTATTCGAGCCTCATCACCGATCCCGGGTGGATTCACGATTTCAACCGGGTCTACACGGACTTCCACCAGCAGTACTATCGTTATCTCTTCGAGCAGGTCGGCCTGCCCGACGGCGTCTGGATGTACGAGGACCTGGGCTACAAGAACGGCCTGTTTGCGTCGCCGAAGCTGTTGGGCGAGCTTATCTTCCCCTATTTTCGGGAGATGGTGGACTTCTTCCACGGCTACGACCTGCCCGTGGTCCTGCACTCCTGCGGCAGCACGGCCAAGGCGCTCCCGCTCATCGTGGAGGCCGGCTTCGACGGGCTGAACCCGATGGAGCGCAAGGCGCGCGATAACGAGCCGTTCACGTTTGCGGAGAAGTACGGGGACAGACTGGCCTTTGTCGGCGGCTTCGACATCCGCATCTGGGAGACGAACGACCGCGACCTGATCGGCCGCGAGGTACGCGACTATATCAACGGGATGAAGGAGCGGGGCGCGCGGCTGGTCTTTGCCTCCGACCACTCGATCCCGCCGACTGTGCACTACGATACGTATCGGTACGTGCTGGATGTGTACCGAGAGTGCATGTATTATTGACGCACTCAATACTCCCCCTCTCCTGACGTGCGAGCCGAAGGCTCGCTCAAGATCGGAGAGGAGGATGGGGGTGAAGCAAGCCTCTGGCTTGCCTCAACGTCTACGAATGGGCCTTTAGCCGTCAGCCGCCCCTGCCGTTCGTCCCGTTGACGCCGTTGGTCCCGTTGGCCGCGGCCAGCGCGATATTGCGATCCTTCAGCGCCTTCTTCCGATCCTCGGTGTCGAGGATGCGCTTGCGCAGGCGGATGCTCTTGGGCGTGACCTCGACCAGCTCGTCCTGGCTGATGTATTCGATCGCGTCATCGAGCGACATGACGATCGGCGCATCCAGGTGGACCAATTCGTCGCCGGTCGACGAGCGGTGGTTGGTCAGATGCTTCTTCTTGGTCACGCTGAGCGTCAGATCCTCGTCGCGCGCGGCGCGGCCCACGATCATGCCCTCGTAGATCTCGGCCCCCGGCGTGATGAACAGCTTGCCGCGCTCCTGCGCGTTGAACATCGCATAGGCCGTGGCGACGCCGTCCTCCCAGGCCACCAGCGAGCCGCAGTTGCGCTGGCGGATCGGCCCCACGTGCGGCTCGTAGCCGTGGAAGAGCGTGTGGACGATGCCGGTCCCGCGCGTCGCGGTCAGGAACGCCTGTCGGAAGCCCAACATGCCCCGCGTCGGCGCGAGATAGGTGTAGTAGACCGTGCCGTTGGCCGCCTGGTGCATGTCCAGCATCTGCGCCTTGCGCTGGCCGAGCATCTCCGCGACCACGCCCGTGTAGTCCGAGGGCGCCTCGATGTAGACCTCCTCCATCGGCTCCAGGGTCTCGCCGGTGTCGGGGTCCTCCCGTAGGATGACCTCCGGCGCGCTGACCTGGAACTCGTAGCCCTCGCGGCGCATCGTCTCGATGAGGATGGTCAGATGTAGCTCGCCCCGCCCGCTCACCAGATAGGTGTCCGCCGAGCTGGTCGGCTCCACGCGCAGCGCGACATTGCGCTCCAGCTCGCGATCCAGCCGCTCCTTGAGCTTGCGGCTGGTGGACCATTGCGCCTCGCGGCCGGCGAAGGGCGAGGTGTTGACCCCGAACGTCATGCGCACGGTGGGCGGCTCGACAACGATGGGCGGCAGCGGCCGCGGGTCGCTCGGATCGGCCAGCGTGTCGCCGATGTTGACGTCGGGGATGCCCGTCAGCGCGACGATCTCGCCCGCGGCGACCTCATCGACCTCGACCCGGCTCAGCCCTTCATGGACGAAGACCTGGTTGACCTTCTCCTGATGCAGCCCGCCGTCGCGGTCGAAGCGCACGAGCGGCTGCCCGCGGCGCAGCGTGCCCGCGGAGAGCCGGCCCAGGACGATCTTGCCCTTGTAGTCGTCATAGCTGAGATTGGTGACGAGCATCTGGCTCGGCCGGCCGGCATCGGCGCGCGGGCCGGGCAGCGTCTCCAGGATCGCCTCGAAGAGCGGCCGGAGGTGGTTCTCCAGCGCATCGGGCGCGAGCCCCGCGCGGCCCGCGGTCGCGACCGCATAGACGATCGGAAAGTCGGCCTGTTCGTCGGTCGCGCCCAGCCCAACAAAGAGATCGAACGTGGCGTCGACCACCCAGCCGGGCCGCGCGTTGGGCCGGTCCACCTTGTTGACGACCACGATGGCCTTATGCCCCAGCTCCAGCGCCTTGCGCAGGACGAAACGGGTCTGCGGCATGGGGCCTTCGACCGCATCCACCAGGAGCAGCACGCCGTCTACCATGTTCAGGACGCGCTCCACCTCGCCGCCGAAGTCTGCATGGCCGGGCGTGTCCACGATATTGATCTTGACCCCGCCGTAGCGCACCGCGGTGTTCTTGGCCAGGATCGTGATGCCGCGCTCGCGCTCCAGGTCGCCCGAATCGAGCACCCGCTCCGGCACCTGCTGGTTGTCGCGGAACACCTTCGACTGGCGCAGCATCGCATCGACCAGGGTAGTCTTGCCGTGGTCGACGTGCGCGATAATGGCGATATTTCTGAGGTCTGTGCGTCTGTTCATGCCGGTTGCCTGTCCGAACTGACTGTCGAGCGGACAAAAAAACCGCGGCTTCTGCCGCGGCTGTCACTGCCAGCTCGCCCATATTTTACACATAACGGTTGAAATATCAAATTGGGGCCGGATATGATATCATCGCGGGGCAACATGGAAGCCGCGATAGGGGCCAACGAGGCCACGACACAAGAGGTACAGGCCGTCGAGGCGCTGGTACAGGCCGTGACCGACGAGATCTTCGTCGCGCTCGGCGCGCGGCGCGACGGCGCGCTCCGGCGGCGGCTCGGCCGCGTCGTCGCGCGGCCCGTGCGCCGCCTGGCGACGCTGGCCGTGCAGTTCGACCGCCGCGTGGGCGAGGACGGGCCCGCGGCCGGCAGCCAGTGGCTGTTGTCGCACTTCGTCGAGCGGGTGGACGCTTTCGGCCAGGTCAACATCCCGCCGGCCGGCCCGCTCCTCGTCGCGGCCAACCACCCTGGCGCGTATGACAGCTTTGCGCTGGTCGCGAGCCTGCCGCGGCCCGACATCAGGGCGCTGACCAGCGAGGTCGCGGCCTTTCGCTGCCTGCCTCATGTCGCGCAACACCTGATCCAGACGGATCGCGATCCATACAAGCGTCTCGCGGCCGTTCGCGCGGCCATCCGCCACCTCGAGGCGGGCGGCTGCCTCCTGACCTTCGCCAGCGGCTTCCTGGATCCCGACCCCCTGGCCTACCGCAGCGCGGCGGAGGAAGCACGCGCCGCGCTGGCCGACTGGTCGTCCAGCCTGGAGCTCATCCTGCGCAAGGTTCCGCAGGCCGTCCTGATCCCCGCCATCGCGGGCGGGGTGGTCGCGCCCCGCTGGGCGCGGCATCCGCTCGTCCGCTACCGGCGCCGCGCGCACGACCGCCGCAAGCTGGCGGAGTTCTTGCAGGTCATCTATCAGCTTGTATTCTCCGACCGCCTGAAGCTGGCGCCGCGCGTCGTCTTCGGCGCGCCGACGCCGGCCAGCGAGCTGGCCCTCGGCGGCCCGGAGTGCATGGCGCGCATCCGCGCCCGCGCCGAGGAGACACTGGCCCTGTTCTTGCAGCCTCCGACCCTGCTTTCGTGAAATCCATATCTGGGCTATAATGGGCCGCATTCGCATACTCCACAACGGGAACAAACTCCGTGAAGGGCTCTTTCAAACCGGCGTCCGCGGGCAGCGCGGCCATCATCTGGCGGACGTTGGGTTATCTCCGCCCCTACTGGCGTCTGACGATCGGCTCCTATCTGATGCTGCTCGTCATCGCCGGGCTGGCGATTGCCATCCCGCAGTTCATCCGCTGGATCATCGACCGCGGCATCGGCGGCCACGACACCGGCCTGCTGGCGCGCGCCGTGGCCGGGCTGCTTGGCCTGACGCTGCTGCGCGGGGTGTTGGTCTACTTTCAGGGCCGCTGGACCGAAACCGCATCGCAGAGCGTAGCCTACGATCTGCGCAACGCGCTTCACGCCAGGCTTGCAGCCCTCTCCTTCTCCTTCCATGACCGCTCCGAGACCGGCCAGTTGCTCTCGCGGGCCATCCAGGATGTCGAACGCATCCGCTTTCTGACGGGCCGCGCGCTCCTCCGGCTGGCAGAGGGGGGCGTGCTGGCGCTGGGCACCGCGGTCATGCTGGCCTGGATGAACCCGGGGCTGGCCGGCCTGGCGCTGCTGACCGTGCCGCTACTCGGCTATCGCGCCTTTATCTACGGCAGGCAGATGCGGCCGCTCTCGCTCACCATCCAGCAGCAACTTGCCACGTTGACGACCCGGCTGGAGCAGAACCTGCGCGGGGCCCGGGCCGTGCGCGCCTTTGCGCAGGAGCAAGCGGAGATCGCCCGCTTCGATCGCGAGAACGAGAAGTGGTTCGACCTGTCGGCGCGGCAGGCGCGGCTCCAGGCCATCAACGAGCCGCTGCTGAACCTGATCGCCAACTTCGGCACGGTGGTCATCATGGGGTTCGGCGGCTGGCTGGTCATCCGGCAGCGGCTGACGCTGGGCGAGCTGGTGGCCTTCTCGACCTACATGGGCCAGCTTATCCAGCCGATCCGCCGGGTGGGGAATATCATCCCCGCGCTGGCGATGGCTGCGGCCGCCGGCGAACGCATCTTCGAGATCCTCGACACGGAATCGGAGATCCGCGAGGCCGCGGACGCCGCGCCGCTGCCCGCGGTGCAGGGATATATCCGCTTCGAACACGTCTCCTTCGCCTACTTCCGCCGTCACAAGGTGCTGTCGGACGTGAGCTTCGAGGCGCGGCCCGGCCAGATCATCGCGCTGCTCGGCGCGACCGGCTCCGGCAAGTCCACGATCATCAACCTCATCCCCCGCTTCTACGACCCGACCGAGGGATGCATCACGATCGACGGTCGGGACATCCGCGGGGTCACGCTCAACTCGCTGCGCGACCAGATCGGCATCGTGTTGCAGGAGACGCTGCTGTTCGCCGCGCCCATCCGGGAGAACATCGCGTTCGGCCGCCCGGATGCGACCGACGCCGAGGTCGTCGCCGCGGCGCGCGCGGCCCAGGCGCACGACTTCATCATGGCCTCCGCCGACGGCTACGACACCTACGTGGGCGAGCGCGGCATCACGCTCTCCGGCGGGCAGAAGCAGCGCATCGCCATCGCCCGCGCCCTGCTCAAGGACCCGCGCATCCTGATCCTGGACGACGCCACGGCCAGCGTGGACACCGAGACCGAACATCTCATCCAGCAGGCGCTGGCGCGACTTATGGAGGGCCGGACCTCCTTCGTCATCGCACAGCGGCTCAGCACGCTGCGCCGCGCAGATCTCATCCTCGTGCTCGAACGGGGCCGCATCGCTGCGCGCGGCACGCATGAGGAGCTGCTCCGCACGTCCGGGCTGTATACGGAGGTTTATCACCGGCAACTGCGGCCCGAAGCAGCCGCCGAAAACCCGCTCCGGGCGGGGGAAATGGGGTAACAATGATCGCCCGCCAACAATATCTGATGAACGAGCCCGAGTCGCGCAAGACCGGGTTGGCGAAGCCAGTTCTCTGATGTACAATGCGTTCGAAAGCGGCAAGCAACGAAGAGAGTTGACCAGAATGGTGAGGTGGGAGTCATGAAGCAAATTGTGCTTGAGCTGCCCGATGATCTGGCGCGCCAGGTTGGCGCGTATCAGGGCCGGCTACAGGAGTTGGTGCTTTTGGGCCTGGCGCAACTCAAGGCGCAGGAAGCGCTGACGCTCTATACCCGCGGGATCGTCTCCTTTGCCCGCGCAGCCGAAATTGCCGGCCTCTCGCGCCCTGAGATGATCCGCCAGGCTCGCGCCCTGGGCATTCGGCCGCGCTGGTCCGAGCAGATGGTGGAGGAAGAGCTGGCATGAAGGCGGTCGCCAACGCGGGCCCACTGATCGCCCTGGGCAAACTGGGGCTTGTTCGACTGTTGAGCCAGTTATACGATCCGATCCTTGTGCCGACCCAGGTATACCAGGAGGTCGTCACGCGCGGCCTGGATTTGGGGCAGCAGGACGCCTACGCAGTCCAACTGGCCGTAGCCCGCCGTGAGCTGGTTGTGGCCGACGTCGAGCTGATTGAAGCCCCGGTCGCAGACACCGAATCGTCCTTGCACCTCGGCGAGCGCGCGGTTATTCAGCTCGCAAAGCAGGTAAAGGCCGATTGGGTGCTCCTCGACGATCAGCTTGCGCGCGAGCAGGCGCAGGGGCTTGGCCTGCACGTCAAGGGCACCCTGGGGATCATTGTGGCAGCCTATCGCCATCGGCTGCTGGCGGCCGAAGAGGTCGATCTGATCTTCCAGGCCATCCTGGATCGAGAGGACATCTGGATCAGCGACGCGCTGGTGCGGCGCGTGAAGGATGCCTGGCAGAGAGAGGTCACCCATCCTGGCTAGACCCGACACCCCGACACCCTTTCCCCATCAGGCCAACAACACGAATCCAAAGGCATCCCGATGACTTTCTCGATCGGTTCGTCCAGCCCCGGCATGGGGCCAGGGGGCGCGCTGGAGCGGTTCGGCCAGCCGCTGGAACGGCGCGGGTTCGACCGCCGCATCCTCGTCCGGCTGCTCGCCTATCTGCGACCGCACGCGCGGCGCATGACGCTGGCGCTGGCGCTCATGCTGGTCGCCTCCGGCCTGGCGCTCGCCGCGCCCTACCTCGTCAAGGTCGCCATCGACCAGGACATCACCAAGGGCGACCTGCCCGGCCTGATCCGGACGGTCGCGCTGCTGGCGGGCGTCTTCCTGGCGCAGTATGCGACCTCCTCGGCCCAGCAGTATCTGCTCTCGTGGGTGGGCCAGCGCGTGTTGTCCGGCCTGCGCGGGGATCTGTTCCGCCATCTGCAAGAGCTGCACCTCGGCTATCACGACACGCACATCGTCGGCGTCACCATCTCGCGCGTCATCAGCGATGTCGGCGTCATCAACGACCTCCTGTCGCAGGGCCTCGTCACGCTGATCGGAGATACCGTGGTGCTCGTCGGCATCATCGGCGTCATGCTGTCGATGAGCCCGCGGCTGGCGCTGCTGACCTTCACCGCCCTGCCGTTGATGCTGCTGGCCACGCTGCTGTTCACGCGGCGCGCGCAGGTCGCGTTCCGCAACACGCGGGCGCGCGTGGCCGCCGTGGTCGGCGATCTGGCCGAGAACATCATGGCGATGCGCGTCATCCAGGCGTTTGCCCAGGAGGGCGCCTCCTACGAGCGCTTCGAGGAGGTCAACCGCGCCAACCGCGATGCGCACGTCGAGGCCATGTCGCTCTCCTTCATATTCCTGCCGACCGTGGAGTTTCTGGGGATGCTGGCGACCGCGATCGTGCTGTGGTTCGGCGGCAAGGCCGTCGCCGCGGACGAGCTGACTCTCGGCGTGGTAGTCGCGTTCCTGGCCTACGTCTCGCGCTTCTTCCAGCCCATCCAGGAGCTCAGCCAGCTTTACACGACGGTCCAGTCCGCGATGGCCGGCGGCGAGCGCGTGCTGGAGTTGCTGGATACCGAGCCGGCGGTGGCCGACCGGCCGGACGCCATCGAGATGCCGCCGATCGAGGGGCGCATCGAGCTGCGCGGTGTGTCGTTCGCCTATCTGGAGGATCAGACCGTGCTGCGCGACATCGATCTGACGATCGCGCCGGGCCAGACGGTCGCGCTCGTGGGGCCGACCGGCGGCGGCAAGACGTCGATCGCCAGCCTCATCGCGCGCTTCTACGATGTTCAGGCCGGCGCGGTGCTGATCGACGGGCTGGACGTGCGCGCGGTGCAGCAGCGCTCGCTGCGCCGCCAGATGGGGCTGGTGCCGCAGGACCCCTTCCTGTTTTCGGGGACGATCGACGACAATATCCGCTTCGGCCGCCTGGACGCGACCGAGGCGGAGGTCACGGCCGCCGCGCAACTGGCGAACGCGCACGAGTTCATCAGCGTGCTGCCGGAGGGCTATGCGACGCAGATCCAGGAGGGCGGCGCGAACCTCTCCGTGGGCCAGCGCCAGCTCATCTGCATCGCGCGCGCGGTGCTGGCCGACCCGCGCATCCTCATCCTCGACGAGGCGACTGCCAGCGTGGACACGATCACCGAGGCGCTCATCCAGGATGCGCTCAAGCGGCTGTTGGAGGGGCGCACCGCGGTCATCATCGCGCACCGGCTCAGCACCGTGCGCGACGCTGACCTGATCTGTGTGGTGCAGGGCGGGCGGATCGTGGAGCGTGGGCCGCACGACGCGCTGCTGGCCGCCGGCGGCGTATACCGCGAGCTCTACGAGCGGCAGTTCGTGGAGGAGCGTCGCACCACGTTTTAGAGCCTATCCAAAAATCGCTGAGAGGCCGGCCTCACCCCCTCAACTCCCCCTCTCCTGACGTGCGAGCCTTCGGCGCACGTCAGGAGAGGAGGATGGGGCCAGTCAGAACGGATCTCCGGATAGACCTAATCAAATCCTGTAAATCTTGTAAATCCTGTCCAAACAGCCGCCCTTGGCACGGTCAGAGACCGGCCAGAGCAACTTCTGGATAGCTCTTAGCCTGCGGCGAATGTTCAGACGTCTCGCCAGTCGACGCTCAGAACGGCCACGCGCCGAGCAGGCGCAACTGCGCCTCGACGCCCTGCGCTTGCAGCGCGGCGCGCGTCTCATCCGGCGTGCGCCGCCGGCCCGGCCATGCGCGGTCGCCCGCGACGCGCACGACCAGCCGCGCGACCACGGCCGCGGCATTGCGGATGGCGCGGACATCCACCTTGTCCAGCGTGTCGGCCGCGGTATGTCCCCAGCCGCGCGGGCCGCCGCCGCCCGTGGCGATAAAGGCCGACGGCACGCCCTCGAGCGTGAACGGGAACTGGTCGGAGAACGGGATGAGCGCCTCCTGGACGCTGTAGTCGCCCCCCATCTCCTGGCCCAGACGCCGGAAGATCGGCGTAAGCTCGCTGCAATTCTGCAAGTAAAGCCCCAGCGGGCCGGAGGTGCCGACGCAATCCAGGTTAAAGATGAAGCGCAGGTCGTCCAGCTCGGCGCGGTGGCTCGCTGCATAGGCGTAGCTGCCGATCATGCCGAGTTCCTCTGCGCCGTAGGCCACGAAACGCACGCCCCCGCCGAGCGCGTCCGCCTGCCCGGCGAGCGCACGCGCGACCTCGCTGACCGCGACGACGCCCGAGGCATTATCGATCGCGCCCTGCGCGATATCGTGGCCGTCCAGATGGCCGCACACCAACACCTGCGGGCCGGAGCCAGCCGCCGACGCGCCACGCAGATCGCCCACGACGTTCCACGAGACATCGCGCCGCGCCCGGTTGGTCATGCGCAGCCGCAGCGTCACTGGCCCGCGGCTCAACCAGCGCGCCAGCTCCAGCCCGGTCTCGTAGGCCAGCCCCGCGCCCGGCAGGAGCGTCTCGAACGGCCCGTCGGGGTCCGAATGGAGGCTGCCGGTCGCGGCCAGCATACCCGGCTCGCCGTCAAAGAACAGGAAGGCGGCCGCGCCGGCCTGCTGCGCCCGGATATACTTCTCCAGCCGATGCGACGGCCGCTGGCCGGGCGGCGCGCCCGCGCGCACCAGGACGATCTTGCCCTTGACCGCGTCCCCGGCCGCAGCGAAATCGGGGTCGAGGCCGTAGCCCAGGTCGAGCGCCTCCGCCTCGATATCGCACGCGGGCGCGGGCGGGAGCGCGATGCACGGCAGCGCGCGCGTCGCCGGCGCGGTCATGGTCAGCGCGCTCTCCCCGCGCTCCCATCCGATGATGGGGAACTCTTCGAGGTGAACGTCGGCCAGGCCCGCGGCGCGCCACTGCTCGGCGAGAGCCTCGGCCGCGCCGCGATAGTCCGCGCTGCCCGCAAAACGCCCCCCGTAATCCACGCACAGCGTCTCCAACAGCCGGGCGGCTGCATCGCCGGCCCAGATATCTCCGCAGAGCGCGCGATCCAGCGCCAGCAGCGCGTCGGAGTTCTCGCGGCCGGCGGACAGAGATGAGTTAGTTTCCATCAGTCATGCACCTGTGTTTGAGGGTCGAGGGCGTCACGAAGCCCGTCGCCAAGCAGATTGAAGCCCAGCACGGTGAGCATGATCGCGATGCCGGGGAAGAACACCATGTGCGGGCTGGTCTGTAAGAAGGGGATGCCGTCGCTGATCATCGCGCCCCATTCGGGCGTGGGCGGCTGCGCGCCCAGGCCGAGGAAGCCGAGCGCCGCGGCAAAGAGGATGGCCCCGCCGACGCCCAGCGTCGCCTGCACGATCAGCGGCGAGAGGCTGTTGGGCAGGATGTGGCGGAACATGATGCGATCGTCCTTCACGCCGACCGATTCCGCGGCCTGCACGAAATCGCGCTCGCGCAGCGACAACACCATCGAGCGCGTGACGCGGGCATACCCCGGGATGCCGACTATGGCAACGGCGAGCATCGTGTTGCCCAGCCCAGGCCCGCGCACCGCGACGATCGCGATGGCAAGCAGGATGCCGGGGAACGCCAGCAGCACATCCATGATGCGCATGATGACGGTGTCGACGCCGCGGCCGAAGTAGCCCGCGGCCAGGCCCAGGAGGATGCCGACCGCGCCCGACAGAAACACGACCACCACGCCGACCGAGAGCGAGACGCGCGTGCCGTGGATGATGCGACGGAGCATGTCGCGGCCCAGCCGGTCGGTGCCGAAGGGGTGTTCGATGGACGGCGGCTTGCGCGACATGCGCAGGTTCGAATCGGTGCGCGCGTCGTAGGGGTCGATGATCGGCGCGAGGATCGCAAGAAGCACGATCAGCGTCACGACGGTCAGGCCGATCCGCCCGTTCCAACTGGCGAGCAAGCGCCGCCAGGCATCCCTGAACAGCCCGCGCGAGCGCCGGGCGGTGGTGTTCCCTACGTCGGGTGACAGGATCGTCTGAGCATCCGCAGTCATGGCAGCCTCGGCGACAGTGGCTTACTGATACCGGATACGCGGGTCCAGATAAGCATATGAAATATCCACCAGCAAATTCACGACCACATAGATGGTCGCACTGACCAGCACCGCGCCCTGGACGATCGGGTAGTCTCGGCTCAGGATCGCCCGATAGGTCCACAGCCCCATGCCGGGCCAGGAAAAGATGGTCTCGGTCAGCAGCGCGCCGCCGAGCAAACCGCCCAACTGCAAGCCGATGACGGTCACGATGGGCAGCAGCGCATTCTTGAGCGCGTGGCCGATGATTACCCGGTTCTCGCGCAGGCCCTTGGCGCGCGCGGTGCGCACGTAGTCCTGGCGCAGCACCTCCAGCATGCTCGACCGCGTCAGCCGTGCGAGGATGGGCATGACGGTGGTGCTCAACACGGAGGCCGGCAGGATCAAATGCCAGAGCGCGTTGAGAAACAGGCGTCGATCGCCCATCAGCGCGGTGTCGATCAACATGAAGCCGGTGCGCCGAACCACGTCCAGGTCGACATCCAGCCGCGCGCTCGGCGGAAAGATGCGCCGATTGACGGCCAGCGCATAGATGAGGAGCAGCGCCAGCCAGTAAATGGGCATGGAGACGCCGATCAGCGCGCCGAACATCGCGGTGACGTCGATCCACGAATCGCGGCGCACCGCGGATATGATGCCGATGGATACGCCGACGATGACGCCGATGAACAGGGCCACGACGACGATCTCGATGGTCGCGGGCAGCCGCTGCTTCAGCTCGCTCATCACCGGCATGCGGTTGAAGATGGACTCGCCCAGATCGCCGCGCAACACCCGGCCCATCCATTCGAAGTACTGCTCCGGGATGGAGCGGTTGAACCCCATCTGCTCGCGCAGCCGCTCGATGTCCGCCAGCCGTGCGCGTTCGCCCAGCATCACCGTCACGGGATCGCCGGGGATCAGGCGGATGAGCGCGAAGACCAGGATAGACACCCCGATCCACACCGGGATCAGAGCCAGCAGGCGGCGAAGGATATATTGGAGCACGAGCGCGTCTCCCCATAAGGGCCTATCCGAACCTGCTCTGGCCGGTCTCCGACCGAGCCAGGGGCACGACCAGAGGCCGGCGCCAGCGTTTTTCGGATGGGCTTGTAAGAAAAAGGGCGCAGAGACGTTCCACCGGAGCGTCTCTGCGCCGATATCGAGCCGTCAGCTTAGAATCGATTAGAAACCGTTGAGCGCCTGCGTCCTGCTCCTGGCCCGCGGGCCAGGAGCAGGACGGCAAGGTCAGGCCAGGGTAGCCTTCGGACAGACGGCTACTTGGCGAGCCACAGGTTCTCGTACCACGAGCGGAAGACCACGGGCAGATAGCCCTTGACCTCGTTGCGCATCACGACAGTGCCGGGAACCCAGACCACCGAGATGCGAGCGGCATCGTCGTGGATGAGCTGCTCGGCCTCCTGGTAGATGGCCTCGCGCTTGGCCAGATCGGGCTCGACGCGGCCCTGGATGATCAGCTCGGCCACCTTATCGTTGGCGTAGCAGTCCTCGGCCTTCGGCTCGCCGATCGGGTGATAGAAGTGCCAGCCCAGGTAGTTGTCGGGGTCGCCGTTGTCGGAGCCCCAGCCCAGCATCCACATCGGGAACTTGCCGTTGTTGCGGTCATCCAGGTACGCGCCCCAGTCCTCGGTTTGCAGATTGACCTTGATGCCCACCTTAGCCAGGTCGGCCGCGATCGCTTCCGCGGTAGGCTTGGAGTCGGGGAAGTAGCCGCGGATGACGGGGAGATACCAGAAGTCGGTCTCGAAGCCGTCGGGCAGGCCGGCCGCGGCCAGCAGTTCCTTGGCCTTCTCCGGGTCATACTCGTACTGCTTGATGTTCGGGTTGTGGCCGAGGATGGCCGGCGGCTGGAACGACTGAGCAGCCTCGCCATAGTCGCCGTAGAACGGCTCGATCAGCGCGGCCCAGTCCACCGCGTGGGCGACGGCCTGGCGTACCTCCAGCTTGTCGAACGGTTCGATGCACTGCTGGAACGCGATGTAGCCGGTGCTCAACGGAGGCGTCTGATAGATAGTCAGGTTGGGATCGGCCGCGGCGGCCGGCAGGTCGGTCTGCGCCAGGTCAGCCTGGTGAACGGTGCCGGCCTGCAGTTCGGCAAAGCGGGCCGAGTTGTCGGGGATGGAGCGGAAGATGATCCTCGCAAGGCGCGGCGGCCCGCCCCACCAATCGTCGTTGCGTTCGAGGGTGATGTGATCATCGGGGACCCATTCGACGAACTTGAAGGGGCCGGTGCCGACGATCGTGCCCGCCGCAGTGCCGTACTTGTCGCCCTGGGCCATGACCTCCTGCGGGTCCACCATGCCGAAGACGCCGGTCAGCGAGAGCTTGGCGAGCATGACGGCGGAGGGCTGCATCAGCGTGATCTTGACGGTGTAGTCGTCGAGCACCTCGACCGACTCGATGCCCGTCTCCTCGCCGAACTCCGAGTCATAGTACTCGAAGGCGCGGCCGAAGCGATATTCATTGTCGGGGTTCTTCCAGCGGTCGATATTCCACGCCACGACTTCCGCGTTGAACGGGTTGCCGTTGTGGAACTTCACGCCCTGGCGCAGATGGAAGATCCAGGTCTGGCTGTCTTCGGTTTCCCAGCTCTCAGCCAGCCAGGGGATCGGCTTGGTGCTCGTGCCCTCCAGGCGGACGAGCGGCTCATTGACCTCCTGGCTGACGCGCCAGGATTCGCCATCGGTCGCGGGCCCGATATCGAGGATGACGGAGTCGCCGCCGCGGCCGACGATGAAAGTGCCGCTCAACTGCTCAGGGGCCGGGGTCACATCGGATTCGACCTCGACCTCGCGCTCGACGATCTTCTCAACGATCTGGGTCTGGACGACCTCCTTCTCGACGACGACGGTCTCCTTGACGACCTGCGGCGCGCCCGGGGCAGGCGTTGCGCATGCGCCCAGCAGCATCGTGAGGACGACCAGGAGGGACAGAACAGGCCACCAACGTTTCATCAGCTTCCTCCTTATTAGAGAAACGAAAAACAGACGGAAAGTACACGATCCGATATATCAGCGGATGGTGGTATGGTCGGATCACCTCCCTTCACACGTCGAATCTTCCCGAACCGGTCAGCTTATGACGGAGGCCGCGGTGAGCATGGTCGCAGGCCGGCGAGATGGCAAAGCGTCAGGGCCGGTCAGGTGCAGGACAGCACTATTATGAAGGACGAAATTGAATGTGTCAAGGCACGAAGATTGCCGACAGGAGTTCCCAATCGGGTCGAAGCGGAGGCATCCTGAGCGGAGGCCGCACGCAGTGCAGCCGCAGTCGAAGGACGCCGGAGCGGCTCGCAAGCGCCGCCAAAGGATGCAGGCCGTGCAGGCGTTCTTCG